>NZ_JAVJSC010000003.1:972500-1106188 GCF_040219635.1 Pyruvatibacter sp. | reverse complement strand
GATCGGCGCGATGTCGCCATCCATCGAATAGACGCTCTCGAAGGCGACCAGCTTGGGCGCGGCCGGATCGTCGGCGGCCATCAGCCGGTCCAGATCGCGCCAGTCATTGTGCCTGAAGATGCGCTTTTCGCATCTGGAATGGCGGATGCCCTCGATCATCGAGGCGTGGTTGAGCGCGTCGGTGTAGCAGATGATGCCGGGGATCTTCGACAAGAGCGTGCCGAGCGCGGCCCAGTTGGACACGTAGCCCGAGGTGAAGATCAGCGCGGCGTCCTTGCCGTGAAGGTCGGCCAGTTCGCGCTCGAGCCGCACATGGCCATGATTGGTGCCCGAGATGTTGCGCGTGCCACCCGCGCCGGTGCCGCAGCGCTCGATCGCATCGTGCATCGCCGCGACCACGTCCGGATGCTGGCCCATGCCCAGATAGTCGTTCGAGCACCACACGGTCACATCGTGCGTCGAGCCGTCCTCGCGATAGCGCGTCGCCCGAGGAAACGAACCCCGCTTGCGCTCAAGCTCGGCAAACACACGGTAATTGCCCGCCTCGTGAAGACCGGCGAGGCTGTCGGCGAAGAACTCGTCGAAATCCATGGGCTTGCTCTGCAACGCGTCGACCGCCTTCACCGTCATCACTATCCTCATTTTGCCCGTGCGAGCGACCCGCCCGGGCCGAATTCGCCGCCTATATAGACGCGCTCCGCCGAGATTGGAACGCTTCGAAAGTGGCGCGATTGTCGCAACCGGAACAGGCCGGTTCCTTGACACCGATCAAACCGGGCCGGCGCGAAGACGCCTTTGTCGGAACGGATTTTTCGCGCCCGCCGCAATTCTTGGGAACACAATTCTTCTGGGCCTTCGCTACGAGCCTTATTGTCGAAGAAACTTCCAAGAGGTGGGCTCATGCGCCATTTCCCCGTCTTCGTGAATCTGGACGGCCGCCGCGTCATCGTGTCGGGCGCCGGCGAAACCGCCGTGGCGAAACTGCGACTGCTGCTGAAGACCGAGGCGCGGATTGCCGTGTTCGGCGAAAACGCCGTCCCGCAGGTCCGGCAGTGGGCCGCCGAAGGCAGCATCGTCCTGACCGAACGGCCGATCGCGGCGGGAGATGCGCTGTGCGCCGCCCTGCTCTATGCGGCGAACGACGATCCGGCCGAGGATGCCCGTGCCGCGCGGATCGGCCGCGAGGCCGGTGCGCTGGTCAACATCGTCGACAATCTCGAAGACTCCCAGTTCATCACGCCGGCGATCGTCGACCGCGATCCGGTGACCGTCGCGATCGGCACCGAGGGCGCCGCGCCGGTGCTGGCCCGCAAGATCAAGGCGGACCTCGAGGAGCGCCTGCCCGCTTCGCTCGGCACCCTCACTCGGCTCGGGCAGGCGTTCCGGGCTCGCGCCGAGATGCTCGGCGATTCCAAAAAGCGCCGCGCCTTCTGGACCAGGTTCTATTTCGGCGCCGGCGACCGGGCGCTTAAGGCGGGCGGCGAGGAAGCCGTGCGCCAGACGCTCGAAACGCTGCTGACCGACGAGATCGAGCGCCGCGACGGGCCGGGCTCGGTGGTGTTCGTGGGCGCGGGACCGGGCGATCCGGACCTGCTCACCCTGAAAGCCCGCAATGCGCTGCACGAGGCCGATGTCGTCCTGCATGACCGGCTGGTGCCCCAGCCGATCCTCGAACTGGCGCGCCGCGAGGCGATCATCGTCGAGACCGGCAAGAAGGGCTTCGGGCCGGCCTGGACGCAGGACGCGATCAACGCTCTGATGATCGAGCATGCCAGCGCCGGCGCCCGCGTCGTGCGGCTGAAATCCGGCGATCCCGCCGTGTTCGGCCGACTCGAGGAGGAACTGGACGCGCTCGATGAGGCCGGCATCACCTTCGACATCGTGCCGGGCATCACGTCCGCCTCGGCGGCGGTGGCCTCCATCGGCCGGTCGCTGACCCGGCGCGGCCGCAACGCTTCGCTGCGGATCATCACAGGGCACGACGCCGAGGGTTTTGCCGACCATGACTGGCGCGCGCTCGCCCGGCCCGGCGAAGCCGCGGCGATCTATATGGGGCTGAAGGCTTCGGCCTTCCTGCGCGGGCGCCTGCTGATGCATGGCGCCGATGCCGAAACGCCGGTCACCGTGGTCGAGAACGCCTCGCGCGCCGATCAGCGGATCGTCGCCGCAACGCTTGGCGACCTGCCCGAAACGCTGGCCGACGCCGGCATCACGGGTCCGGCCGTGCTGCTTTACGGCATCGCGCCGCGCGGGGCGCAGGTCGCCATGGACGCGTTGCCCGCCCGGGCGGAGGCTGTCTGATGGCGCGCCAGAGAAATCCGCAAATCGTCACCGCCAACGATCTGTTCGAGGGTGACGTGATCTATCTGACCGCATCGGGCGACTGGTCGCGCGACCATGGCGAGGCCGCCGTCGCCCACGATCCCGATCAGGCCGAGCGGCTGCTCGGCGTCGCCAACGCGCAGCACGACCGGGTCGTGGGGCCGTATCTGGCCGATGCGAAGATCAGCCCCAATGGCCGGCCACAGCCGGTGCATTTCCGCGAGGCGTTCCGCACGCGCGGGCCCTCCAACTATTTCCACGGCAAGCAGGCGGAGGCCTGACCCATGTATGCTTATGACGATTTCGACGCCGATTTCGTGCGCGCCCGCGTCGCCGAGTTTCGCGAGCAGGTGAACCGCCGCATCGACGGCTCGCTGACAGAGGACGAGTTCAAGCCGCTGCGCCTGAAGAACGGGCTCTATCTGCAACTGCACGCCTACATGCTGCGGGTGGCGATCCCCTACGGCACGCTCGATTCGCGCCAGATGCGGCAACTGGCGATGATCGCCGAGCGCTGGGACAAGGGCTACGGCCATTTCACCACGCGCCAGAACGTGCAGTTCAACTGGCCGAAACTGAAGGACGTGCCCGACATTCTCGACGCGCTCGCCGATGTCGAAATGCACGCCATCCAGACCTCGGGCAACTGCATCCGCAACGTCACGGCCGACCACTTCGCCGGCGCTGCCGCCGACGAGATCGAGGATCCCAGGCCGACCGCCGAACTGCTTCGGCAATGGTCGACCGACCATCCCGAGTTCCAGTACCTGCCGCGCAAGTTCAAGATCGCGATCACCGGTTCGCCCAACGACCGGGCGGTGACGAAGGCGCACGATATTGGCCTGCGCATGGTCCGCAACGCGGCCGGCGAGCCGGGCTACGAGGTGATCGTCGGCGGCGGGCTCGGGCGCACGCCGATGATCGGCAAGACCGTCCGCGACTTTCTGCCGAAGGCTGACCTCCTGCCCTATCTGGAAGCGATCCTGCGGGTCTACAATCTCGCCGGCCGGCGCGACAACAAATACAAGGCGCGCATCAAGATCCTCGTGCACGAGACCGGCACCGAGGAGATCAGGGCGATGATCGAGGAGGCCTTCGCCGAGCAGAAGGCGCTGTTTCAGGCGCCGCCGACGGACCTCGTCGCCCGCATCGAAGCGGCGTTCGCGCCGCCCGAATTCGACAACACGCAATCGCTCGCCTTCGACCGGGCGCAGGCGGACGATCCGGTTTTCCGGTCGTTCGTCGAGACCAACGTCACCGAGCACAGGAACCCGGCCTACGGGATCGTGTCGGTGTCGCTGAAGCCGGTCGGCGGCACGCCGGGCGATGCGACGGCCGACCAGATGCGCGTGCTCGCCGATCTCGCCGAGCGCTACGGCCATGACGAGCTGCGCGTCAGCCACGAGCAGAACATCATCCTGCCGCACGTTCGAAAGGCCGACATCCCGGCGGTCCATGCCGAACTGAAGAAGGTAGGGCTGGCGACCGCCAACATCGGCTTGATCTCGGACATAATCGCCTGCCCGGGCATGGACTATTGCGCATTGGCGACGGCCCGCTCGATCCCGATCGCCCAAGAAATCGCGACCCATTTCGACGCGCTGAAGCTCGAACGCGACATCGGGCCGATGAAGATCAAGATCTCCGGCTGCATCAATGCGTGCGGGCACCACCATGTCGGCCATATCGGCATTCTGGGCCTCGACAAGGCTGGCGTCGAAAACTACCAGATCACGCTGGGCGGCGACGGCACCGAGAGCGCGACGATCGGCGAGCGCACCGGCCCGGGCTTTGCCGCCGAAGACCTGATCCCGGCGATCGAGGCGATCGTCGAGACCTATTTGGATTTGCGCCATACCGCCGACGAGACGTTTCTCGATGCCTATCGGCGGCTCGGCGCCCGGCCCTTCAAGGACGCGATCTATCATGAGCACCGCGACAATGCCCGCGCCGCCTGACCGGCAGGCCGAAACGCTCGATCTGCTGCGTCAGGCGTTCGTCGAGAAGAGGTTCGGCCGCATCGCGGCCGTTTCCTCGTTCGGCGCCGAGTCGGCGGTGCTTCTGCACCTGATCGCGCGCGTCGACCGCAACGCGCCGGTGCTGTTCATCGACACCGGCATGCTGTTCGCCGAAACGCTCGCCTATCGCGACGATCTTGCCGCACGCCTCGGCCTTGAGGATGTGCGCACGATCCGGCCGGCCCGCGCGGCGGTGCGCCGTGCCGATCCGTGGGGCCGGCTGCACATGACCGATCCCGACGCCTGCTGCGACCTTCGCAAGACACAGACCCTCGATGCCGCGCTTGAAGGCTTCGACGGCTGGATCACGGGCCGCAAGCGCCACCAAGCGGCAACGCGCGCCGACCTCGGCCTGATCGAGCAGGCCGCCAACGGCAAGACCAAGCTCAACCCGCTCGCCTTCTGGTCGCCGGAGGATCTGGCCGAATACGCAGACGCGTTTGACCTGCCTCAACACCCGCTCGTCGCCCACGGCTATCCTTCAATCGGCTGCGCGGTGTGCACGTCGCCCGTCAATGACGGCGAGGATGCGCGCGCCGGCCGCTGGCGGGGTCGGGACAAGACCGAGTGCGGCATCCACATCGTCGATGGCGCGATCGTGCGGGGCGCACCCGCGCATGGCTGAGGAGAGGACGCAGATGATCATCGTCACCGATGACGGCTTTGCCGAGGACGACCGGGCCGAGCGCCTTGTCGCCGGCACCTATGGCGAGGTTTCGCTGACCGATCTCGAGGCCGGCCTTCCCGACGACCGCCCTGCGGCGCTGGCGCTGAACCTTGCCAACGACGCCGACGCGCGCGCCGTCGCGCCGTTCTTCAACGTGGTCGAGACGATCACCATATCCTTTCCGAGCTTCGCGGACGGGCGCGGTTTTTCGCTCGCCACGCAGCTGCGCCGGCTGGGCTTTGCCGGCCAGCTGATCGCGCAGGGGCACGTCATCGCCGACCAGTATGCCCATGCCCGCCGCTGCGGCTTCGATACGGTCGCCATCGACGCGCGCCTTGCGGCCCGTCAGCCGGAAGGCCAATGGACGTCCCAGGTCCCGCGCATCAATGTGACCTACCAGAACCGTTTGCATCAGGCCGCGCAGATCGCCTAACAGGAGCCCCATGGCCATGAACGAGATCACCCCGCTCGCCGAACCGCTCAAGCCCGTCTCGCTGAAGGACGGACAGACGGTGACGTGGGTGCGGCACTATACCGACCGGCTGTTCGCCTTCCGCGTCAGCCGTCCGCAGACGCTGCGCTTCCGTTCGGGCGAGTTCGTGATGATCGGCCTGCCCGACGACAACGGCAAGCCGATCCTGCGCGCCTATTCGATTGCCTCGCCGTCCTGGGACGAGGAACTGGAATTCTATTCGATCAAGGTGCCGGACGGCCCGCTCACATCGCGCCTGCAGAAGATTCAGGTCGGCGACCAGATCATCCTGAAGACCAAGCCGGTGGGCACGCTCGTCATCGACGCGCTGCTGCCCGGCAAGCGGCTCTACATGCTGGCGACGGGCACGGGCATCGCCCCGTTCGCCTCGCTGGTGCGCGACCCGGAGGTCTACGAGAAGTTCGATCAGGTGATCCTCACGCACACCTGCCGCACCCGGGCCGAGCTGGTCTACGGCGCCGAACTGGTCGACAACCTCGTCAATGATCCGCTGATCGGCGAGATGGTCGACGGCAAGCTCGTCTACTATCCGACGACCACCCGCGAGGACAGCGACAGGACCGGCCGCGTCACCGACAAGATCCGTTCGGGCGAACTGTTCGCCGATCTGGGCGTGCCGGCATGGAGCACCGAGGACGACCGCGTGATGATCTGCGGCTCGATGGGCCTGAACCTCGAGATCAAGGAGCTGTGCGAGGCAGCCGGCATGGAGGAAGGCGCCAACAACAAGCCCGGCCACTATGTGCTCGAAAAGGCGTTCGTTGGCGAAGCCGAGGCGGGTTGACCCGGACGGCCCCACGGCGTTTTTCATTGAGTCTCGGCGCCTCTCTCCTTCTCCCCGCTCGCGGGGAGAAGGATACGAGACACAACGAAGCGAAGCGGAGTTGATGTCGCAGTTGGATGAGGGGCAGAGCTGGCAAAGCCCCTCACCCAGTTGCGGCTAGTTCGCCTGCGCTCACAAGCCTCACATCCCTCTCCCCGCAAGCGGGGAGAGGGAACCTTGGCAGGTGCATGAAACCAGTCTTCATCGCCTTCCGGTACAATGGCTAAAAAACCCATCGCCATTCGACCTTCAATGCGGTTAGACAGGCGGCACCATTGGTGCCGCTTTTCTGTTCCGGGGGAGTGAATTGGTCGAACGTGTCGTCATAGTCGGGGGCAGCCATGCCGCCGTGTCGGTCGCCGACGATCTGCGCAAGCATGGCTTCGAGGGATCGGTGACGCTGATCAGCGAGGAAGCGGTCCTGCCCTACCAGCGCCCGCCGCTCTCGAAGGCGTACATGTCCGGCGAGATGAGTCTCGAGCGCCTCAAGCTGCGGCCCGAGCACTGGTACGACGACCAGAACGTGCAGGCCCACCTGTCGAGCCGCGTGATCGCCGTCGACCGGCAGGCGCGTGAGGTGGTGACCGAAGAGGGCGCGCGGATCTGCTATGACGCGCTGGTGCTGGCGACCGGCGCCCACGCGCGCACACTGCCCGACGATTTCGGCGGCGCGCTCTCGAACGTCCACACCATGCGCGATCTGGGCGATGCCGACGCGCTGATGGCGAAGATGGTGCCCGGCCGCAGGCTCGTCGTCATCGGCGGGGGCTATATCGGGCTCGAGGCAGCGGCGGAAGCGGCCAAGAAGGGCATGGCGGTGACCGTCGTCGAGGCCGCGCCGCGCATTCTGCAGCGGGTGGCCTGCCGCGAGACGGCCGACGCGTTCCGCGCGCTGCACGAAAGCCATGGCGTGACCATTCTCGAGAACACGCAGATCGCCCGGATCGCGGACGACGGAACCGGCACGGCGGCCGCCGTCGAACTGGAAGACGGCACGTCGCTGCCGTGCGATCTCGTCGTCGTCGGCATCGGCATCGTGCCCAACGCCGAACTGGCCGAGGCGGCCGGGCTCGAAGTGGCGGTCGGCATTTCGGTCGACGCGCATGGCCGGACCTCCGATCCGGCGATCTATGCCTGTGGCGACTGCACCGTCTTTCCGTTCCACCACACGCCGACGCGGCTCGAATCGGTGCAGAACGCGCACGATCAGGCCGGCATCGTCGCCGCCAACATCATGGGCCAGGACACCGAATACGATCCGCATCCGTGGTTCTGGTCGGACCAGTACGACATGAAGCTGCAGATCGCCGGCTTCAATCGCGGCTATGACCGCGTCGTCGCCCGGCCCGGCAAGCGCGAGGGCAGCATCTCGCATTTCTATTTCGCGGGCGAGACGTTCCTGGCGGTCGACTGCCTGAACGATGCGGCGACCTATGCGATGAGCCGAAAGATCCTCGCCGAGGGCAAACCGCTGACGCCGGACATGGTGGCCGACGAAGCGTTCGACCTGCGCGGCTTTGCCAGATAGCGATATTCTGGTGGGCCCGGAGGGACTCGAACCCCCAACCAAGCGGTTATGAGCCGCCGGCTCTAACCAATTGAGCTACGGGCCCCACGCGTCTCGTGCGTATCCGAAACGATTGGCATCGGCAAGCGGACTGGCGCGCCCGCGCGCGGGACCACAATTTGCCCCAATCATCGGCCAAGTCCTCCGCCGAAGGGACCCCACCGAAAGGATCGTGCCTTGACCCATAAAAGCCTCCTGCCCGCCATCGCCGTCGGCGCCCTCATCATGACCGGCGTCGGCCCGGCAACCGCCGACGAGAACGATGTGACGCCCCAGATATCGGTCTCGGCGACCGGCAGCGCCGAGGTCGCGCCCGACATGGCGGTGATCAACCTGACCGTGGTGCGCGAAGCCGAAACCGCGCGCGAGGCGCTCGATGCGAACACGGCGGCGATGAGCGAGGTGCTCGCGGCGATGCAGGCCGAGGGGATTGCCGAGCGCGACCTTCAGACCTCGAACTTCAACATCCAGCCGCGCTACGTCTATCCCGAACCGGTCGACGGCGAGCGGCCCGCCCCGCGCATCGTCGGCTACGAGGTCTCCAACTCGCTGACCGTGCGCATCCGCGACCTCGAGCGCGTGGGCGCCATTCTCGACACCTCGGTCACCCTCGGCGTCAATCGGGGCGGCGGCATCCGCTTCACCAATGACGATCCGGCCGAGGCGATCGCGCAGGCACGCTCCGAGGCGATGCGCAACGCCATCGCCAAGGCCGAGACGCTGACCGAAGCGGCCGGCATCGGTCTGGGACGCATCCTGTCGATCTCTGAGAATTCGAACGGGCCCCGCCCTATGGCGATCGAGCGGGCCGCCGTCATGCAGTCGGACATGGGCAATGCGGCACCGGTGCCGGTGGCGGCGGGCGAGAACAGCTATCAGGTGACCGTCAACGTCACCTTCGAACTCGACCAGTAGTCGCCGGCGGGCGCGTCAGCCGGCCGACAGAGACGGCCAGTTGGCGTCGCCCCGGGTGATGTTGCCGGGGATGTCGCGCTCCCAGCGGCTGCGCACGCCCTTGGAGAAGTTCAGATAGAGCTTTCCGTCGTGGACCGTGAAGGCCTCCGGGTCGATCGGCGCGGTGTAGCCGTTGGCGACCGCATAGGCGCAGAAGCCGCCATATTGCGGGGCGTAGCGTTCGGGCTCGGCGAGGAAGGTCTGTCGGTTTTCGGCCGAAGCGAACCGGTAGGTGGCGCCGTCATGGTCTGCCGTGATCGCCGGATCGCCCGGCACGGCTTCGCCCGATGCGAAATAGGCGACCGGATCGTGCCCCTTTATCGCGACGCCGCCGTCGAGGTTGAGCTTTTCGGCACGCGCCTTGCGCGCACCCGCCGCCATCAGGGCGGTGGCCAGCGCGCCGCCGCCGAGCGCCAGAAAGGCGCGACGGTCGAGCCTTGCTGTTGCGGCCTTGACCTTTCCACGGACAACATGAGCGGACATGACGATCTCCATCGCTTCGTGCCGTAACGGACCCGAAGGTGGCAAAGCGCGGCGCCGCGTTCAAATCGCAACTGCTGACGCCCCGACACATCTGCGTGAGTCAGCCGAGAGATTTCACCCAGTATTCCATCGGCTTTTCGGTCTCGCCCGTCTCGCCGATATCCTTCCAGGCAAAGCTGGTGCGAACCCCTTCGAGCCGGCGGTAGCCGCGCTTGCGCCAGAAATCGTCGAGCGGCACGTAGTCGGCCGGCCGCATCGGATGGTCCTCGGGCCGGATGACGGCGGAGAACAGGCAATGGGCAAAGCCCTGCCGACGCGCCTCGGCCTCGCGCAGGTCGAAGAAGGCGACGCCTGCACCGCGGCCGCGATAGGCCGGCAGCAGCACCGATTCGCCGAAATAGAAGAAATCGTCCGGGTCGAGCCCGCGCGCGGCGAACGGTTCGGCGAAGGCGGCCTTGTGCTCGCCGAGCGGCGCGGCGGTCGAGGCGCCAACGAGCGCATCGCCGTCGAACGCGCCTGCGATGAACGCGCCCGGCGCCTCCATGTAGGTCGCCAGATAGTCGCGCTCATAGGCCATGTCGCCATCATAGAGATAGGGAAAGGCGCGGAAGACGGTGATGCGCAGACCGGCGAGATCGTCGAAGCGCGCGGCGGCTTCGGCGCGCGAGAGCGGGCGCACATCCAACGTGTCCGTCACGAGACGCTTCTCCTCAAGAAACCTGGGCGATCCACTGCTTGAGATTGTAGTAGGTCGTCACCCGGCTGATGCGGCCGTCGTCGATCTCGAAGAAGATGCCGGCGGGCAGCGAATAGTTCTGGCCGTCCGCCGGCGGCAGGCCCTCGGCGGTGGCAATGTACTGGCCGTCGACGGTGAACTCGGCGGCCGCGCGCACGCCGCTCTCGGAGACCATGATCTCGATGTCCCTGAGCGTCTCGCGATAGTGCCGCGACATCATGGCGTTGAACCGCCGGAAGGCCTGACGGCCAATCTCGCGCCCGCCCTGGTTGATGTCGTGGGCGACGTCCTCGTGCAGCAGTTCGTCCATCGCGTCGAAATCGCTGGCGTTGAACGCGGCGAAATAGCGCTCGATCAGCGCGCGGGTGTCGGCTTGGCTCACGGCATACGCTCCCTCATCGGTCCGGCCGGACGTTACCGGCGCCAGACGCAAACGCAATCGGCGATTTCACAGTTCCCCGTCGACCAGATGATCGAGATATTCACCGTCATGGGCCATGTGCTGTTCGCGCGCCGTGATCCGGCCGAACACGGAAACACCGGCCTCGTGAACGCTCATCGGATCGCCGGAAACGAGCGGATGCCAGTCAAACAGCGGCTTGCCGTCGTCGATCAGCCGATAGGCGCAGGTGGAGGGCAGCCAGGCCAGCCGGCCGACATTGTCCGGCGTCAGGCGCACGCAGTCGGGCACCCTTGCCTGCCGGTTCTCATAGTCCGAACAACGGCAGCTCGCCGCGTCGAACAGGCGGCAGGCGACCGTGGTATAGTGGATCTCCTCGGTGTCCTCGTCGATCAGCTTGGACATGCAGCACTTGCCGCAGCCGTCGCACAGGCTTTCCCATTCGCCGGCCGTCATCTCGGCAAGCGTCTTGGTCTCCCAGAACGGGCGGGATCGTGCCGGATCGGCGGACATGGGCTCCTCAGGCGGTCTGGCCGTGGCGTTGCCGGCGGCGGGCGCGGTGCCATCGCTGCCAGCGCAGGAACCCCCGATAGCCCAATTCGGCCAGCCCGCGAAGCCCCGGCACGGAAAACAGGAACGCGAAATGCCGCCAGTAGGGCAGTTCGCGCCAGATGCGGGCGAACGCGTCGACGCCGACATGCCATTTATCGCCGCCGATCTCGCGCACGTGAAAGCGGCCGAGCAGGTCGTCGCGGCTCTTTCCGGCAGGCAGTTGGGCGTCGGTCAACGCGGTGATGTCGACCCAGTCGATTCGCCCGGCCCGGTCGAGCCGCCCGTAGTAGCCCACCTCGAGGCGGCAGACCGGGCAATCGCCATCGTGGAAGACCGCGATGACGGGGCCGCCCTTGCGCGGGTCGGAGGTTTGCCGTTTCGCCCTGTTCTTCTCCATGCCGGCGGAGATAGCGCGCGAGCCCAAAGGTCGAGCCGGGCGCTTTTGTCGCGGGATCAATGGCGTGGCCGCTCGGCGATGACGCTGTGGCCGAGCCGGCGCACCGCCTCGCGCAGGCCTTCATCGTCGAAATCGTTCGCCAGCGCGTCGATCCGACCCTTTTCGGCGTCGGTCAACGGTCTCGCCCGCCTTTCGGGCGGTGGCGCGGGCGTAACCGTCTTCTGCACCAGCTTGACGCGGGCGATCGCCTGAAACCCCATGAAGGCGTTGATGCGTGAGACGATTTCGCCCGACTGATGCTGGATGTGCAAAGCCGCCATCGCGTCGGCGGCGACGACGAGCACACCGGGTTCGAACGGATCGTCCTCGTGGGCGCGGCGCGGCCAGTTGATCTTCAGCGGGCACGAGCAATCGGCGATGCGCGCGCCGGCGATTTCCGGCCAAGCGTCGACGACCGCCAGCGACAGTCCTGCGCGCTTTGCGAGAACCGGGTCGAGCACGGCGTTGACGAGGCGGGCAGCGGGTTTGGCCATGACCGACCATAGCAGTTCGCCCGACGGCGATGAAGCGGCCATACCTGCACCATTGCACTTGGGGGCAAGCGGTGGATAGTGGCGGCCATGTCCGCCGCCGCCGATTCCGACCTCCCCTCCCCCGCCGCCCGCAAGCTGCTCGCCTGGTATGACAATCACGCCCGCGATCTGCCCTGGCGCGTCGGC
Source organism: Pyruvatibacter sp. (assembly GCF_040219635.1). Classification (NCBI taxonomy): domain Bacteria; kingdom Pseudomonadati; phylum Pseudomonadota; class Alphaproteobacteria; order Hyphomicrobiales; family Parvibaculaceae; genus Pyruvatibacter; species Pyruvatibacter sp. The sequence continues at coordinate 1,094,057 of NZ_JAVJSC010000003.1, read as the reverse complement.
CCGGCCGAGCGGGCGCGCGGGGTACGGCCCGATCCGTACCGCGTCTGGCTGTCGGAAATCATGCTCCAGCAGACAACGGTGGCCGCCGTGCGTGCCTATTTTCACACTTTCACCACGCGCTGGCCGACCGTCGCCGCGCTCGCGGCCGCGCCCGAGGACGATATCCTCAAGGCCTGGGCCGGGCTCGGCTATTATTCGCGGGCGCGCAACCTGAAGAAATGCGCCGATGCGATCGTCGCCGACCATGGCGGCACCTTTCCGCGGACCGTCGAAGGGCTGCGCGCGCTGCCGGGCATCGGCGAGTACACCTCCAACGCCATCGCGGCGATTGCCTTCGATGTGCCCGCCCCGGTCGTCGACGGCAATGTCGAACGGGTGGTCGCGCGGCTTGATGCGATCGACACGGCGCTGCCGCGGGCCAAGCCGGAGGTCCGGGCGGTCGTCGCCGGGATGCTCGATGCCGACCGGCCCGGCGATTTCGCCCAGGCGATGATGGATCTAGGCGCGACCATCTGCACGCCGAAACGGCCGGCGTGCCTGCATTGTCCGTTGCGGCAGGACTGCCGGGCGCTGGCGACTGGCGATCCGGAGCGCTTCCCCGTCAAGGCGCCCAAAAAGGACAAGCCGAAGCGCGTCGGCGCGGCGTTCGTGCTGGTCCGGCCCGACGGCGCGGTGCTTCTGGAAAAGCGGGGAGGCACGGGGCTCCTGGCCGGGATGACGCAGGTGCCGACCACGGGCTGGACGGCGCGCGCCGACGGCGAGACCGGCCGCGAGGCCGCGCCGTTCCAAACGTTCGACTGGGTCCGATGCGGCACCGTCGCCCATGTGTTCACGCATTTTTCGCTCGACCTGACGGTCTGGCGCGCCACCGGCGATCTCGCCCCGCGTGCCGGCCAGTGGTGGTCGCCAGCGGAGGAACTCGGCGGCGAAGCGCTGCCGACCGTCATGAAGAAGGCAATCGGCTGTGCTCTACCGGGCACGTTCTGAGGGGGGAGAGACCATGACAATCCGCCACATCGTCTTCGACATCGGCAAGGTGCTGATCCATTACGATCCCGAACTTCCCTACCGGAGGATCATTCCCGACGCGGAAAGGCGGACCTGGTTTCTGGCCAATGTGTGCACATCCGACTGGAACCTCGAACAGGATCGCGGGCGGCCGTGGGACGAGGCGGAAGCCGAACTGATCGCGGCCCATCCGGACTGGGAGACGGAAATCCGTGCCTTCCGCGCGCACTGGCACGAAATGGTGCCGCACGCCTTTGACGGCACGGTCTCCATCCTGCTCGGCCTCATCGAAGAGGGGCGCGACATCACCTTCCTGACCAATTTCGCCGCCGACACGTTCGTCGAGGCGCAGGAACTCTATCCGTTCCTGAAGGCTGGACGCGGCGTGACGGTTTCGGGCCGGGTTCGCGTCATCAAGCCCGATCCGGCCATATACGATCTTCACACGCGGACATTCGATCTCGACCCCGAGGCGACGCTGTTCATCGACGACAATGCCGACAATGTCGATGCGGCCCGGGCGTTCGGATGGAACGCCGTGCGGTTCGAAAACGCCGAAGCGCTGCAGGCGGACCTGCAGCGCTTCGATCTTCGCCTGGATTGAACTGGAGGTCAGGCGTCGATTGCTCGTTCAGCCCGCCGCGGTCATGCCGTCGCGGACCTTTTGTCGTAACGCATCAATGGGCTTGAGCGTTCCGGCCTCCTCGAAATGCCAAAAGGTCCAGCCGTTGCAGGCGTCGAGCCCCTGCACGCGCGCGCCGGTCTTGTGAATCGAGCCCTGCTCGCCATCGGTCATGAGCGACCCGTCGGCCTGAACGGTCGCCGTCCAGCGACGCCTTGAGTCGGTCAGCGTCATACCCGGCGCGAGCAAGCCGGCCTCGATCAGCGAAACGAAGGCGACGCGCGGCAGGGCGCGCTTGCCGGTGACCAGCGTCAGGTTGGCGCCGTCGAGCGGTTCGACCGCCGCGATCCGCGCCTCGGCGGCGTCGATGTAGGCCTGCTCACGCTCGATGCCGATGAAGTGCCTGCCGAGACGCTTGGCGACAGCTCCGGTGGTTCCGGTGCCGAAGAACGGATCGAGGACCACGTCGCCGGGCCTGGAGGCGGCCATCAGCACGCGTGCGAGCAGCGCTTCGGGCTTCTGCGTGGGATGGACCTTCTCGCCGGCGCCGTCCTTGAGACGCTCGCCGCCGTTGCAGATCGGAAACAGCCAGTCCGAGCGCATCTGGACATCGTCGTTGGCCGCCTTGAGCGATTCATAGTTGAACGTGTAGCTCTTCGCCTTCTGGTCGCGGGACGCCCAGATCAGCGTTTCGTGCGCGTTCTGGAACCGGCGACCGCGAAAGTTCGGCATCGGGTTGGTCTTGCGCCAGACGACGTCGTTGAGGATCCAATAGCCCAGATCCTGCAGCGAGGCGCCGACGCGGAAGATGTTGTGATAGGAGCCGATGACCCAGATCGTGCCGGTCGGCTTGAGCACGCGCCGGGCGGCCAGCAGCCATGCGCGGGTGAAGGCGTCATAGGCCTCGAACGAAGCGAACTGGTCCCAATGGTCGTCGCAGGCATCGACCTTGGACTGATCGGGCCGGTGAAGCGTGCCGTCGAGCTGCAGATTGTAGGGCGGGTCGGCGAAGATCATGTCCACCGACTTCTCGGGAAGCCGATCCATGGCGGCGACGCAGTCGCCCTTGACGATCGTGTCGAGGGCAAGGGCGGGCGGGCTGGACCGGCCGGCCGTCGGTGCGGCCGATTGGGTCAGGTGTACGCGAGACATGAAGCACCCGATCTGGAAAATTGCGATCGGGCCCATGGTTACCGGCGCTGGTAAACATGGCGTTCAGCATCATGGTAAACGGAGACTTAACCGGCGTTCGCGGCCGGCTCAGGGCGTATTGTAGGGGCCTTCGTCGAACCCGACCAGCACCTGGAGATTGCGCACCTGCGGTTCGGGCAGGACGATCTGGTCGTCGCGGTAGATGAACTGCGTGGCGCTTCCGCCCATCGCGACATCGAGCCGGCCGAGCTGCGAATAGGGCAGGTTCTCACCCTGCCGGATCGCCACGCGGATCGGCAGGTCGAGCGAGCCGGGCGAGCCCTTGGGTCCATTGACGACCCGGCCGGCGGCGGCGACCGTCATGAAGAGCTGGCCGTTCCGGTAGCGGCATGTCCGGGTGACATCGGTGATCACGGCCTGATGGACGACCTCGTCGGGATTGCCGTCATTGCCGTTCGTATAGGTGCGCAGATAGGCCGTGCCCTCGAGCAGGGAGACGCGCGGGCAGTAGGCGCGAAGGTCCGCTTCGGTGAAGGACTCCTCGCCGGTCGACAGGTCGAGCACGTCACCGGTTCCGGCCGCCTGGCAGGCCGCCAGCGTGGCGAGGCCGACGAACGCCGCAAGCGCGCGCGCCGTCCGGCGGGTCCGCCCGCGACCGGCACTGCGTTCGCCCGAGTTGGTTTCCGTCGCCATCATCTTCGCTCCCCGTAAGTTCCCGCCCGGCCGGCGGCGCGCACCATTCGGCTAGTGTGCCATCGTGTCAACCATGCGGCGGATGGACCCGGCCCAAGGGCTTTCGAACCGGCCCGAATTCCGATAAGGGTCCGGCGCATTTTGTGCAATGGTCGAGATCGGCCGCAACCTGACCCGTTTCCACATGCCGCAGGCGCACCGTCGACTGGCGAGGACGAGAGCACGTTGAAGTTCGTTTCCACACGCGGTCTGGCGCCGGAACTGGGGTTCCGCGACGTGATCCTTGCCGGCCTCGCCAATGATGGCGGGCTCTATCTTCCTGAACAATGGCCGCAGCTGTCGCACGAGCAGATCGCCGCGCTGCGCGGCGGCTCCTTCGCCGAGGTCGCCGTGGCGGTGATGTGGCCGTTCGTCGAAGGCGAAATCGACCGGGCGGTCTTCGAGGCGATCGTCGCCGAGGCCTATGGCACGTTCCGGCACGAGGCCGTCTGCCCGCTGGTGCAGACCGGGCCGAACGAGTTCGTGCTGGAGCTGTTTCACGGGCCGACGCTGGCCTTCAAGGACGTGGCGATGCAGCTCGTCAGCCGCCTGATGGACCATGTGCTCGCCGAGCGCAACGAGCGCGCGACCATCGTCGGCGCGACATCGGGCGACACGGGCGGGGCGGCGATCGACGCCTTTGCCGGTCGCGAGCGCACCGACATCTTCATCCTGTTTCCGCTGGGGCGCGTGTCGCCCGTGCAGCAACGGCAGATGACCGGCTCGGCCGCATCCAACGTTCATGCGCTGGCTGTCGAAGGCAATTTCGACGACTGCCAGGCGCTGGTCAAAGCCATGTTCGGCCATGGCACGTTTCGCGACCGGGTGCGCCTTTCGGGCGTCAACTCGATCAACTGGGCCCGCATCATGGCCCAGATCGTCTACTACTTCACCTCGGCGATCGCGCTCGGCGCGCCGGACCGTCCGGTGTCGTTCACCGTTCCGACCGGTAATTTCGGCGACATCTTCGCCGGCTATGCGGCCAAGCGTATGGGGCTGCCGATCGACCGGCTGGTCATCGCCACCAACGACAACGACATCCTGGCGCGGACGCTTGCGGGCGGCGCCTACGAGATGCGCGAGGTCGTGCCGACCACCTCCCCGTCGATGGACATCCAGATCTCGTCGAATTTCGAACGGCTCCTGTTCGAAGCGTCGGGACGCGAGGCGGCCTATGTGCGCGGCGCGATGGACAATCTCAAGCAGTCGCACCGGTTCGATCTCGGCACGGCCGTGCACCGGGCGATCGCGGCGGATTTCGAGGCCGGGCGCGCCGATACCGAGGAAGCGGCGCGAATGATGGCACACCTTGTGTCGGCGTCGGGCTATCGCGCCGACCCGCACACGGCGGTCGCGATCCATGTCGCGCGCCAGCGGGCCGAGACCGCCGTTCCGATGGTGGTTCTGGCGACGGCGCATCCGGCCAAGTTTCCCGACGCGGTCGAGCAGGCCACGGGCGAGCGGCCCGCCCTGCCCGAATGGCTCGGCGACCTGATGGAGCGCGAGGAGCACTTCGCGACCCTTCCATCTGACCTGAAAATGGTGGAAACTCATATATCGGCCCGGACACGGGCCGCAGGAGGAAACGAAAGGGCCGGTTGACCACCACCGCCCCGGGGAGTTCGCGTAACGATGGCAGTTCAGACCACCGTCCTGAAGAACGGAATAACCGTAGCGACCCAACGCTTCGACAATGTCGAGAGCGTCTCGCTGGGCGCTTGGTTCAAGGCCGGAACGCGCAACGAACTCGATCACGAGCACGGCATCGCCCACATGCTCGAACACATGGCCTTCAAGGGCACGGCCAATCGCAATGCGCGCGAACTGGCCGAGGCGGTGGAGAATGTCGGCGGCGACATCAACGCGGCGACGAGCGTCGAGACCACCTCCTTCTTCGTCCGCGTGCTCAAGCAGGACATCGCGCTGGCCGTCGACGTCCTGGCTGACATCCTTCAGAACTCGCGTTTCGATGCCGACGAGCTGGAGCGCGAAAAACACGTCGTGCTCCAGGAACTGGGCGCGGTCGTCGATACGCCCGACGACGTGGTCTTCGATCATTTCGCCGAGACCGCGTTCCGGCACCAGCCGGTCGGCCGGTCGATCCTGGGCACGCGTCAGACGATCTGCGAGTTCACCTCGGACATGATCCGCGCCTATGTCGAGCGCGAATATTGCGGCGAGCGGATGGTGTTCGCGGCGACCGGCGCGGTCGACCATGACGAGATCGTCAAGCTGGTCGAAGCGCGCTTTTCGACGATGAAGACCTCGGCGAAGGGCGGCGACCTGCGGCTTGCCCACTATGTCGGCGGTGATTATCGCGAGCATCGCCCGCTGCAGGACACGCAGGTCGTTCTCGGCTTCGAGGGCCGCGCCTATCACGTGCGCGACTATTATTGCAGCCAGGTGCTGGCGATGCTGCTCGGCGGCGCCATGTCCTCGCGCCTGTTCCAGGAAGTGCGTGAAAAGCACGGGCTGTGCTATTCGATCTATGCCTTTCACTGGGGCTTTTCCGACACCGGCATCTTCGGCGTGCACGCGGCCACCGAGCCGGGCGATCTGCCGCAGCTGATGGACCTGGTGCTGGGCGAACTGTCGCGGGCGGCCTACGACATCGAGCAGAGCGAACTCGACCGCGCCCGGGCCCAGTTTCGCGCCAGCCTTCTGATGTCCGGGGAGAGCGCACCCAGCCGCGCCGGCCAGATCGCGCGGCAGATCCTGCTGTTCGGCCGGCCGATCCCGAACGAGGAACTGCTGCTGCGGCTCGACAATCTGACCGTCGGGCGACTGCGCGACCTCGCCGGGCGTATCTTCGTGGACTCGCCGCCGACCGTCTCGGCGGTCGGCCCGGTCGACAGCCTCATGGAAATCGACGACATCCGGGCGCGGCTGGTCGCCCATGCGCCCAATCAGGGACCGATGCATCATCGCCGTGCCGCCGTTGGCTGAGGCGCGGCCGGCGGAAGGGCGGAGGACGGCGATGTTCGCATTTTCCAGTCGCGGAAATGCCGGCGCGGTCATCGAGGGCCGGGCCGTTCACCTGCGCCACCCCGAACTGTCCGACCATGAGCAATGGTCGCGCCTGCGCGCGGCGAGCGCGCAGTTCCTGCGTCCATGGGAGCCGGTCTGGCCCCGCGACGACCTGACGCGGCCGGCCTTTCGCGCGCGCCTGCGCCGCTACGGCGCCGAAATCCGCGCCGGCACGGGCTATCCCTTCTTCATCGTGCGCAATTCCGACGAGGCGCTGCTGGGCGGGATCACGCTGGGCAATATCAGGCGCGGGGTCGCCCAGAACGGACAGATCGGCTACTGGATCGGCGAACGGTTCTCCGGCAACGGCTACATGAGCGAAGCGGTCGGGCTGGTGTGCGAGTTCGCCTTCGCACGATCGGGTCTGCACCGCCTTGAAGCTGCCTGCATTCCGGACAATGGCAGGTCGATCCGCCTCCTGGAGAAGAACGGATTTGAACGCGAGGGCGTGCTGCGCGCCTATCTGAAGATCAACGGCCAGTGGCGCGACCATGTCCTTTACGCGCGCATCAACCCGATGCACGAAGACAACGCCCGCCGAGCCCATACGGATTGACGCATTGCCCCGGCGCGACCGCTTCCATTTCGATGTCCGTTCCTGGACGCGTCTTCTGACCGCGTCCATGCTGGCATTTTGCGCCGCCGCGCTTTTCGTGCTGGCGGGCACGCCCGCCCTTGCCCAGGCCAACGAGCCGATCTCGATCGACCGTGACGACACGGCGCTCGACCTGACCGAGGCGGTGACGATCTACCGCGACCGGGGCGGCGCGTTCCGCGTCTCGACCGCGCCCGACGCCGAAGGCATCGTCCGCACGATCGAGGTGCAGGCCGTCAACGAGGAGACCGCCGGCGACTGGGCGGTGCTCGTCCTGACCAACACGTCGGATGTGCAGATCGACCGGCTGCTGGTCGCGCCGCGCTTCAGGCTCGTCGATTCGGGCCTGTTCTGGCCCGATCTGGGCGCCCAGCGAATCGTCTCGTTCACCCCCAGTGCCGGCTTCTCGCTCGACCGTATCGAGGACCCGCACGCCGACATCTTCGCGATCACGCTCGACCCGGGCGCGGTGATCACGCTGGTCGCCGAACTGGCCTCGCCCAGCCTGCCGCAGCTCTATCTGTGGGAAGAGGATGCCTATCGCGACATCGTCAATTCCTATTCGCTCTACCACGGCATCGTGCTGGGGATCGCCGGCCTGCTGGCGCTGTTCCTGACGATCCTGTTCGTCGTACGTGGCACGGCCACCTTCCCGGCGGCCGCCGCGCTGGCCTGGGCGATCCTCGCCTATGTGTCGATCGATTTCGGCTTCGTCAGCCAGTTCGGTGTGCTCGCCACCGACGCGATCCGGACCTGGCGCGCCATGGCGGAGGTCGCCGTGGTCGCCACGCTCGGCCTGTTCCTGTTCACGCACCTGAGCCTTGACCGGTGGAGCGACCGGATGCGCTGGGGCGCGCTGATCTGGCTGCTCGGCATCGGCGCCCTCGCCGCGCTCGTCGGCTACGACCCGGCCGTCGCCGCGGGCATCGCCCGGCTGGCGCTTGCCGCGACGGCGGCGTTCGGTCTTGCGCTGATCATCGTTCTGAGCCTTCGCGGCTTCGACAAGGCGATCATGCTGATACCCGCCTGGTCGCTGCTGCTCGCCTGGGTCGCCGCTGGCTGGATGACGATCACCGGACAGGTCGACAATGACATCATCCAGCCCGCGCTCGCCGGCGGGCTCGTCCTCGTCATGCTGCTGATCGGCTTCACGATCCTGCAGAGCGCCTTTTCGGGCGGCGCCTTCCACGAGAACCTGTTCTCGAACGTCGAGTTGCAGGCGCTGGCCGTGACCGGCTCGGGCGGCATCGTCTGGGACTGGGACGTGGGCCGCGACCGGCTGACGACGACGCCCAATCTGGGCGTCCAGCTCGGCCTGGGGCCGACGGCGCTTCAGGGCCCGGCCAAGAACTGGCTGCGACACGTGCACGCCGACGATCGCGAGAACTTCCGCGCCGCGCTCGATGCGGTGGTCGAAAAGCGGCGCGGCAAGATCGATCTGGTGCTGCGCATGCGCACCGGCGAAACCCAGCATGCCTGGTACCGTATTTCGGCGCGCCCGGTGATCGGCGCGGACGGTTCGGTGATCCGCTGCATCGGCACGGCGACCGACGTGAGCGCGCAGAAGCGTGCAGAGGAGAGGCTGCTGCACGATGCGGTGCACGACAATCTGACGGGCCTGCCGAACCGGGAGCTGTTCTTCGACCGCATCCGCACGGCCGTGTCGCTGGCGGCCGCCGGCAGCGGCGTGCGCCCGACCGTGTTCATCGTCGACATCGACCGGTTCAAGGAGGTCAACGAGAGCGTCGGCATGAATGCCGGTGACACGCTGCTGATCACCGTCGCGCGGCGCCTGAAGCGCCAGTTGCGCAACGAGGACACGCTGGCGCGGATCGGCGGCGACCAGTTCGGCATCGTGCTCGTCTCGGAAACCGAACCGTCGGAGATCGCCTCGTTCGCCGAAGCGGTGAAGAAGACGGTGAAGACGCCGATCAGCTTCGCCGAACGCGAGATCGTGCTGACGCCCTCGGTCGGGCTTGCGACATGGTCGCCCGAGTGCCGGCGCGGCGAGGAACTGTTCAAGGACACCGAACTGGCCCTGCACCAGGCCAAGCGCTTCGGCGGTGACCGCGTCGAGCCGTTCCGGCCCGCCTTCCGCGACGGCAGCGCCAATGTCGTGCAGATGGAGGCGGACCTGCACCGGGCGATCGAGCGGGGGCAGATTTCGCTCGTCTACCAGCCGATCATCCGTGCCGACACCGGCGATGTCGCCGGGTTCGAGGCGCTGATGCGCTGGAACCACCCGAGGCGCGGCGACGTGCCCCCCTCGGAGTTCATCACGATCGCCGAACGGTCGGACCTGATCGGCGATCTGGGCGCGCATGCGCTCGAGATGGCGGCGATGCAACTGATGGAATGGGAGACGGCGCTGCCCGACGCGCCGGTCTTCGTGTCGGTCAACGTCTCCAGCCACCAGCTCGTGCGGCGCGACTTCACCAATCAGGTCGCCGGCATCCTGGCGCGGCATCCGCAGCGCACGCACACGCTGCGCATCGAGATCACTGAGACCTCGCTGATGCAGAACCCCGAACAGAACGTGCGCGTTCTCGAACGGGTCAAGGCGCTTGGCGTCGATCTGGCGCTCGACGATTTCGGCACCGGCTATTCGTCGCTGTCCTACCTGTCGCGGTTTCCGTTCGACGTGCTGAAGATCGACCGGTCCTTCATGCAGCCGGTCTCGACCGGACGGGACGCGCTGCTCAAGTCGATCGTCGACATGGCCCATGCCCTTTCCCTGACCGTCGTCGCCGAAGGCGTCGAGGACGAGGACGACAGGGCCCTGCTCGCCGAAATGGGCGCGGACTATCTGCAGGGCTTCATCACCGGCCAGCCGCTCGATCCGGAGGCCGCCGCCGCGCTCGTCGCCCGGCAGATACCGGCCGTCAGCGGCAACGATCAGGCGGCCGAGTAGCCCCCGTCACCGCCCTTTTCAGGCGCGGCCGCCCTCGGCGATGAAGTTGGCCGCGCCGATCCCCAAACGATCGATCAGGGCCGGATACTTGTCGTCATGATTGTGGGCGAAGACGATGTCGGGGTCGGCGTCCATCGTCAGCCAGGCATTGTCGCGAATCTCGCGCTCGAGCTGCCCGGCGCCCCAACCGGCATAGCCCAGCGCCACGGCCGCCTGATGCGGCCCCTGTCCGGCGACGATCGACTTGAGGATCTCGACGGTGGACGTCAGGAATATCGTGTCGGAGACCGGGATCGTGGTGTCGATCGAATAGTCGCCCGAATGCAGCACGAAGCCGCGGTGTTCGTCGACCGGTCCGCCGATGCGCACCGGCCCCGCCGCCCGGTCGACGGTTGCCGTGTCGAGCGCCATCGCCTTGCCGAACTCGGTGTGGCCGATCAGCTCCGACAGGGTGATCGTGGCAGGCTTGTTGAGCAGAAAGCCCATCGCGCCCTCCTCGCTGTGGGCACACAGATAGACCACCGACTCGGCGAAGATCGACGTGTTCATGCCCGGCATGGCGACGAGGAACCGGCCCTCGAACTGGCCGCTATCGGAACGTTGATCGCGCTGCTTGAGCATGTTCATCCTTTCAGCGTAGCAGCGGTGGGCCAAATGAGAAGTCCCGCCGCCGGCTTTTGTTTCAGCGCCCGGCGGGCTCGGACGATCACGAACCTGTGACGCGGGAGCGAAACGATGCGAGTTGATCGGCCCGCGGCCGCCGGCCATACCCTGATCATGACCCGCTGCACCACGCTTCTCGGCGCCCTTGTCGCGCTGCCCCTCATGGCGGCGGTCGCTGGCCAGGCCCTCGCCCAGTCGACCGACTGGTTCGACACGGTCGGCGGCGACGTTCGGCTGGTCGTCGCCCCGCCGCAAAGGGGCGATGCCGACCTGCGCGGGGTGATCGAGGTGCGGCTGGAGCCCGGCTGGAAGACATACTGGCGCGATCCGGGATCGTCCGGCATTCCGCCGCAGATGAGCGTTGCGGGCAGCGCGGGCTTGGCCGAACCGATCATCCATTACCCCGCCCCGGTCTGGATAGAGAACCCCTACGGCGATTTCGCCGGCTATGACCGCCCGGTCGCCCTGCCCTTCACGCTCAAGCGCACGGCCAACGGAAAGGCGAGGCTGGTGGCAAGCGTCTTCATGGGCATCTGCGAGGACATCTGCATTCCGGTGCAGGCCGACTTCAGGCTCGATGTCGACTACGCCAGTGGCTCCACGCTCGATGCCATGCGCGTCGAAGCGGCCCATGCGGCGCTGCCGCCCGATGCTTCGGACGCGCTCGAGGTCACGGTCGAGCCCGACCCGCCGGCCGGCCATGCGCTCGTCACCGTTGCCCACCCCCTCGGCTCGCCGCCGTCGCTGTTCGTGCACGCACCGGACGGCACGCAGTTCAAGCCGCCCCGCGTCGTCGAACGTGCCGAAGGCCGGACGCGCTTCGCGCTCGAACCGGTCAAGCCCGGTATGGCCGCGCGCACGGTTGACGCGATCGTCACGGTCAGCGCGGGCGATCATGCCCGCGAGCGGACGCACGCCCTCCACATCGCCGGACGGGGAGGCTAGAGCGTTGATCGTGCCCGGCTTTCGGGCTCTTTATCGGCGCCGTCGAGCGCCTATGTACACCGGGTCCCAAACACTCAGGAGAGGATGATCAGATGACCATCGCGATCGGCGAGAAACTGCCGGAAATGACGCTCAAGACCGTCGACGCCGACGGACCCGGCAATGTCGAGACGGCCGACATCTTCGGCGGCAAGACGGTCGTGCTTTTCGCCGTGCCCGGAGCGTTCACGCCGACCTGCACGCTCAACCATCTGCCCGGCTACCTCGAGAACCGGGACGAAATCCTCGCCAAGGGTGTCGACGCAATCGCGGTCGTCTCCGTGAACGACCCCTTCGTCATGAAGGCATGGGCCGAGCAGTCGGGCGGGATGGACAAGATCGACTTTCTGGCCGACTGGGACGGGGCGTTCACCAGGGCGATCGGCATGGACGCCGACCTGTCGGCGGCTGGCCTGGGCGTGCGCACGAAGCGCTATTCGATGCTGGTCGAGGATGGCGTCATCAAATCCCTGAACGTCGAGGACAATCCGGGCGAAGCCGAAATCTCCGGTGCCGCGCGGATGCTGGAGCAACTCGACGAAGCGGGTTCGGCCACGGCGGCATAGGCCGCCTGTCGCATCAGCGATCGAGTCCGGCGCGGGTGCGGACGAAGCCGGCGATGACGCCGGCAACCGCCCCGCCCGCAAGGCCCGAGCCGAGCGTGGCAAGCGATACCGCATCGGCGACGAACCACACGGCGATCGCGCCGATGGCCGCGCCGATCAGCGCGTAGGCGGCGTAGCGCTGCGCCGGCGTGCCCGGCGGCCGGTTCGGCTCAGTCATCGCGCGTGGCTTCCTCTTTTTCGGCTTTCGGCGCCTTGAACGGCTTCATCGCCTCGCGGGCGAGTTCGTCGGCGCGCTCGTTCTGTTCATGGCCGGCATGGCCCTTCAGCCAGTGCCAGCGCACATCGTGGCGCCGCGTCGCCGCATCGAGCGCCTGCCACAGTTCGGCGTTCTTGACCGGCTTCTTGGAGGCCGTCTTCCAGCCGTTCTTCTTCCAGCCGTGGATCCAGCCCGAAATGCCGTCCTTGACGTAATTGGAGTCCGTGTAGAGTTCGACGGTGTGCGGGCCGCCCCTGAGCGCTTCCAGGGCCCGGATCGCGGCGGTCAGTTCCATGCGATTGTTGGTCGTCTTCGCCTCGCCGCCCGAGAGCTCCTTGCGGGTGCCGTTCCATTCCAGGATCGCCCCCCACCCGCCGGGACCCGGATTTCCCGAGCAGGCGCCGTCGGTGTGAATGGTGATGCGCTTGGCCTCGGCCATGGTTCAGCCCGTCGCGCGCAGTGCGGTGTCGAGACCGTATTCGGACGCCGAGCCGATCGTCTGATGAAAGCGCATCTTGCGGACATATTCGTCCGGGTCCTTCTTCACCACGAGCGAGCCCTCCGGCGTGGTCACCCAGTCATAGAGCCGGGTCAGCATGAACCGCAGCGCCGCGCCGGCCGCAAGGGTCGGAAGGGCCTCGATCTCCGGTGCGGTCAGCGGCCGCACGGCGTGATAGGCATCGAGCAGCGCCTTGCCCTTGGTGATGTTGAAGGAATGGTCGCGCTCGAAGCACCATGCATTGAGCGCGACCGCGACGTCGTAGGCGAGCGCATCGGTGCAGGCGAAGTAGAAGTCGATGATGCCCGACAGTTCGTCGCCCAGAAAGAAGACGTTGTCCGGAAACAGGTCGGCATGGATGTTGCCCTCCGGCAGCCCGCCGGGCCAACCGCGTTCGAGGTGCGCAAGAAGCGCCTCGGTCTCATCGGCAAGGCCCGCCTCCATCGCCGGATGCGCATCCAGGCAGTCTTTCCAAAGCGGGCGCCAGTCCTGCAGCGTCAGCCCGTTGCGGCGGCGCATGGGAAAATCCTCGCCGGCCAAGTGCATCGCCGCCATGCCCGCTCCGACGCCGGCGCAATGGACCGGCGTCGGGCGACGCATCCAGATGCCCTCAAGAAAGGTGACCATCGCCGCTGGCCGGCCGGCCAGTTCGCCCAGCATCTCGCCGTCGGCGCGCCGCACCGGCAGGGGGCATGAGATGCCCTTGGTCGCCAGATGCTCCATCAGCCCGAGGAAATAGGGAAGATCCTCGCGCCGGACGCGCTTTTCGTAGAGCGTCAGGATGAACTGCCCGCCGCGCGTGTGCACGGCGAAGTTGGAGTTCTCGACGCCCTCGGCGATGCCCTTGTAGGACAGAAGCTCGCCGACGCGATAAGGCTCCAGGAATGCGCGAAGCTGGTCTTCGGAGATATCTGTGTAGACCGCCAAGAGGCCCTGCCCGTCAGTTGCCGGTGCCGTTCAGGAAGGCCATGTCGTCGCCGGTCAGCGGCGTGTCGCGCAGCGAACGCATGACCGGGAACATCTCGGTTTCCTCGGCGGTCAGGGCGATATCGACGGTCACGTTGCGCCGTTCGCGCAGGGCATCGATGATCTCCTCGACGACGATCTCGGGAGCCGAGGCGCCCGCCGACATGCCGATCGTCGCCGCATTGCCGATGCGGCTCCAGTCAATGTCGGCGGCGCGCTGGATCAGCATGGAGTCGGCGGCGCCATGCCTTTTGGCGACTTCGACCAGACGCATGGAATTGGACGAATTCGGCGCGCCGACGATCAGGAAGATGTCGGTTCCCGGCGCGGCCTGCTTGACCGCTTCTTGGCGATTGGTGGTCGCATAGCAGATGCTGTCCGACGATGGTGCGGCGAGCGCCGGAAACCGCTCGCGAAGCGCGGCGATCACGTCGGCGGTGTCGTCGACCGACAGCGTCGTCTGGGTGACGAAGCCCAGATTGTCCTCGTCCGGCACCCGAAGGCCGGCCACCTGTTCGGCCGTCTCCACGAGCGTGACGGCGCCCTCGGGCAGTTGCCCCATCGTGCCGATCACCTCGGGATGGCCGGCATGGCCGACCAGCAGCACGTGCCGGCCCAGACGCTGGTGCCGCATGGCCTGCTTGTGAACTTTGGAGACGAGCGGGCACGTGGCATCGAGATAGAGGAGATTGCGGGCCTCGGCGTCGGCCGGCACGGATTTCGGCACGCCGTGGGCGGAAAAGACGACCGGCCGGTCGGTGTGCTCGGGGGGAATGTCGCCAAGTTCCTTGACGAACACGGCGCCGCGCTCGCGCAGCGCCTCGACGACGAACTTGTTGTGCACGATCTCGTGGCGGACATAGACCGGTGCGCCGTGCTTCTTGAGCGCCAGCACGACGATCTGGATCGCGCGGTCGACGCCCGCGCAGAAGCCGCGCGGCTCGCACAGGCGGATCGTCAGCGGCGGTTTGGTGGCGTGGACGTTCATGGCAGAGATGTCGAGGGTTTGAATGCCGGTGTCAAGGCGGCGGACCTCAACCCATGGCAGACTATCGCCTTGCGGCGCTCATGAACAGGTGCATATATATGCACGGAGGAGTGATGGGTGGATAATCGGACGTCCGACGTCGTTCGGAGACTGAAAGCCGAAGGCTGGTATCTGGCGCGGCACGGGGCGGGTCACGACATCTACCGCCACCCGCACATCAAGGGCATCATCACCGTTCCTCGGCACAAGACGCTGTCGCCCGGTGTTCTGCGCAGCATCTCGAAGAAGGCGAACTGGAATTGAGGACAGGGAAAGGGGCGATGCGATATCCCGCGCTCATAGATGGCAAGAGGGGCGCCTATGGCGTCGCCTTCCCGGATCTGGACGGTGTCGTGGCGATGGGAGCGACGATCGATGAGGCGCTTCTCAATGCCGAGGAAGCCTTGCGCGACTATGTCCTGGAGATGGAAGCGGACGGCTTGGCGATCGCGGAGCCCACGCCGCCGGAGGCCGTCATCGTTCCCGAAGGTTCATCCCTCGTGCTCGTGCCGCTCATTCGTCTGACCGGTCGTACGGTTCGTGCGAACCTGACCCTCGACGAGGGGGTCGCCGCCTTCATCGACGAGGAAGCAAAGCGCCGGAACATGACGCGCGTGAGCTTCATCGAATGGATGGCGCGTCGGGTCGCCGCCGACGGCGTGTGAAGATCAGCGTGTCCGCCGCCAGACGAAGGCGCCAAGCACGATCACCAGCGTCACGGCCAGACCGTACCAGGTCACCGCATACTGCAGATGGTTGTTGGGCAGGTCGATGCGGGTGACGCCGCCGATCGGCCAGCCGCCGGCCACCTCGTCCTCGAACGCGTCGATGAAGAACGGCAGCACATCGTCCGGCGCGTAGCCGGCGCGGTCCACCATCAGGTTCCAGTCCTTCCAGTAGTAGATGTTCTTTTCCCGATCGTTGTCGGGCACGATGAACGACGGCTTTCCGTCCAGCCTCTCGCGCGCCAGACCCGTGACCGTCACAGGGCCTTCGGTGAGGCTTTCGGGCCGAGTCTCCGGCTCCTTGAGATCGAACGGCACGAAACCGCGATTGACGAAGACGACCTCGCCGCCTTCCATCTCGAGCGGCGTGTAGAGGTAGTAGCCCGAGGCGCCATTGTGGGTGGCGAAGAAATGCTGCTCCCGCTCGTGCGCGAAGGTGCCCATCGCCTCGACGGGGCGGTAACGGATGTCATCGCCTGCCGACACCAGACCGGCGATCCCGGCGGCCGGGACCGGCGCCGCATCGAGCCGAGCCTCGATCGTCGCGAGCAAATCCTGCTTCCACGCGAGCCGCTGAACCTGCCAGTTGCCGAGCATGACGAGCGCAACGAGCACCGGCAGCGCGCACACGACGACCAGCCACGGAAAGCGGCGGTCCTGGTCGGGCTCATCGGTCTTGGTCGGTGCGCTCATCGAACCTCAGATAGACAAGGGGCGGCCGCGTTTCCACGACCGCCCCGGTTCTTGGTGCCAAACCGATCAGTGGTGATAGATCGGCGCGCCCCAGGTTCCCCAGACATAGACGACGAAGAACAGGAACAGCCAGACGACGTCGACGAAGTGCCAGTACCAGGCCGCGGCCTCGAAGCCGAAATGCTTCTGCGGCGTGAAATGGCCCGCATAGGCCCGTACCAGGCACACGATCAGGAAGATCGTTCCGACGAAGACATGGAAGCCGTGGAAACCCGTCGCCATGAAGAAGGTCGCGCCATAAAGCGATCCGGAGAAGGAATAGGGCGCGACGGCGAACTCGTAGATCTGCACGCAGGTGAACAGGATGGCGAGCAGGATCGTCAGCCACAGACCCATCTTCAGGCCGTCGCGGTCATTGTGCAGAAGCGCGTGGTGCGCCCAGGTGACCGTCGTGCCCGACAGCAGCAGGATGACGGTGTTGTAGAGCGGCAGGTGCAGCGGATCGAGCACTTCCAGACCCGCCGGGGGCCACTGGCCGCCCGTATACTCCATGCGGCCGACCTGCTGGGCCTCGCCGTAGAAAAGGCTGGCATCGAACACCGCCCAGAACCATGCCGCAAAGAACATCACCTCCGAGGCGATGAACATGATCATGCCGTAGCGCAGGTGCAGGGACACAACGCGGGTGTGGTGGCCCTGAAGCGACTCGCGCACCGTGTCCGACCACCAGCCGAACATGGTGTAGAGCACGATCAGTAGCCCGATCAGGAACGTCCAAGGATTGGCCATGGGAATGCCGAGGAACGAGAACTCGTTGCCCTGCCCCGCCTGCATCCAGCCGACGGCGCCGATCGCCATCACCAGCGCCCCGATGGCACCGATCAGCGGCCAGGGGCTGGGGTCCAGAATGTGATAGTCATGGTTCTTGGCGTGGGTATCGGCCATGTCAGTCATCCCCGATTGTCATTGCGAACGGCCTCGTCGGCGTCCGGATTGGTTTCGATCTCGACGGGCGCGTCGGCGCCTGCGTCGGCGGTTTCGGCCGGCGCGTCGATCTTGAAGAAGGTGTAGGACAGCGTGATGGTCGACACGTCCTTGAGTTCCTTGGCGTCGACGATGGCCGGATCGATGAAGAAGACCACCGGCATGTCCATCTGCTCGCCCGGTTCCAGCGTCGTCTCGGTGAAGCAGAAGCATTCCATCTTGTTGAAGTAGGCGCCGGCCGCCTGCGGCGTGACGTTGAACGTCGCGGAACCGGTCGAGGCCATCTCGCGCCAGTTGCGCGCCGTGTAGGCGACCTGCTTCAACTCGCCGATCTTCAGCGTGACCTGCCGGTCGACGGGCTTGAACTCCCAGCCCAGCCCGGCGCCCGTGTTGGCGTCGAAACGCACATTGATCGTCTTGTCGAGCACCTGGACGGGCGATGTGTCGGCGACCTGCGTCGTGCCGCCATAGCCGGTGACACGGCAGAACAGCTCATAGAGCGGCACCGAGGCGTAGGCGAGCCCGACCATTCCCGCGAAGAACGCAAGACACAGCGCGGCGATGCGCACGTTGGAGCGATGCTTGCTGTCCTGCTGGCGGGTCGGGTCGGCGGTGCTCATGGCTTTCCTAGAGTGGCCGGTTGATGACATCGGGACCGAGCTTGATGACGGTCACCACATAGAAGATGACGACGAAGGCGGCCAGGCACAGCGCGATGGCGATCGAGCGCTTGCGGCGGGCCTTCTGCTGGGCCTCGGTGAGTTCGACGGTCTTGCGGTCTTCGGCCATCGCGTTCACGCCAGCACCCGCATGAGGACGGTTTCGACGAAGAGGACCGCGAAGATCGCGAACAGGTAGGTCAGCGAGAAGCCGAAAAGGCGCTTTGCCGGCACCATGGTCGCGTCGCCGTCGGCCATGCGCCACACCGCCACCGCATGACGGATGAAGTTGGCGCCGAGCAGGATCGCCGCCGCGCCGTAGACGGGACCGGCAAAGCCGAGCGGCCAGGGCAGCACGGCAAAGGCCGCGAGCAGCACCGAATAGACCAGCATCTGGCGTTTGGTCGAGCGCTCGCCGGCGACGTTGGGCATCATCGGCATGCCGGCGATCTCGTAGTCGCGCAGCTTGAACAGGGCCAGCGCCCAGAAGTGCGGCGGCGTCCACAGGAAGATGATCATGAACAGAACGGCCGATTCGAGCGTCAGCGTGCCGCTTACCGCGGCCCAGCCGATCATCGGCGGAAACGCGCCGGCCGCGCCGCCGATCACGATGTTCTGCGGCGTCGTCCGCTTCAGCCACATCGTGTAGATGACGGCGTAGAAGAAGATGGTGAAGGCGAGAAGGCCGCCGGCCACCCAGTTGGTGACGAGGCCGAGCGTCATCACCGAAAGCACCGACAGGACAAGGCCGAAGACCAACGTTTCGTCGCGACCGACGCGGCCTGACGGTATGGGTCGCCTGGCCGTGCGGCTCATGACCGCGTCGACATCGGCGTCATACCACATGTTCAGCGCGCCGGACGCGCCCGCCCCCACGGCAATGGCGAGGATCGCGACGGCGGCGATGAACGGGTTGATCGCGCCGGGCGCGACCAGCATGCCGACCAGCGCGGTGAAGACGACCAGCGACATCACCCGCGGCTTGAGCAGGTCGAAATAGTCGCGCGGCGTCGCCTCGGATATGCGCGGCTCTGCTGCTTCGATGTTGTCAACGAGCGCCATGCGGCGGCTCCTGTCCCAATCGTTTGGCCGGCCGGATCGGCCGGCGGTGGCCGGTTGCCCGGCTCTTCGGTTTCGCGGGACGGCGCGGCCGCGCCATCCCGCCATTTTGTCCCGTGCCTACTTGATGCGCGGGAGCTGTTCCCACTGGTGGTAGGGCGGCGGCGAGGACAGCGTCCATTCGAGCGTCGTCGCACCTTCGCCCCAGGGGTTCGCCCCGGCCTCGCGCTTGCGGGCGAAGGCCTCGAACACGCCGTAAAGGAAGATCAGCACGCCGATCGCCGAGATGTACGATCCCCAGGACGAGACCATGTTCCAGCCCGCATAGGCTTCCGGATAGTCGATGTAGCGGCGCGGCATGCCGGCCAGACCCAGGAAGTGCTGCGGGAAGAAGATCAGGTTCACGCCGATGAAGGTGACCCAGAAGTGCAGCCGGGCGACCGTCGAGTTGTACATGTAGCCGAACATCTTCGGGAACCAGTAGTACCAGGCCGCGAAGATGCCGAACACGGCGCCCAGCGACAGCACGTAGTGGAAGTGCGCGACCACGTAATAGGTGTCGTGCAGGGCCCGGTCGAGGCCGGCATTGGCGAGTTGGACGCCCGTCACACCGCCCACGGTGAACAGGAAGATGAAGCCGATCGCCCACAGCATCGGCGTGCGCAGTTCGATCGAGCCGCCCCACATGGTCGCGATCCACGAGAAGATCTTGATGCCCGTGGGCACCGCGATGACCATGGTGGCGAACACGAAGTAGCGCTGCGTGTCGAGCGACAGGCCGACCGTGTACATGTGGTGGGCCCAGACGATGAAGCCGACGACGCCGATGGCGACCATCGCGTAGGCCATGCCCAGATAGCCGAAGATCGGCTTTTTCGAGAAGGTCGACACGATGTGGCTGATGATGCCGAAGGCCGGCAGGATCAGGATGTAGACCTCGGGGTGGCCGAAGAACCAGAACAGGTGCTGGAACAGGATCGGGTCACCGCCGCCGGCCGGATCGAAGAAGGCCGTGCCGAAATTGCGGTCGGTCAGCAGCATCGTGATCGCACCGGCGAGAACCGGCAGCGACAACAGCAGCAGGAAGGCGGTGATCAGCACCGACCAGGCAAACAGCGGCATCTTGTGCAGGGTCATGCCCGGCGCACGCATGTTGAAAATCGTCGTGATGAAGTTGATGGCACCCAGAATGGATGAGGCACCCGCCACGTGTAGCGCGAGGATGGCAAAGTCCATGGCAGGGCCAGGTTGGCCTGATGTGGAGAGCGGCGGATAAATGGTCCAGCCGCCACCAACGCCAAGGCCGCCGGGCGGTCCGGGAACAAACAGCGACAGCACCAAGAGGCCAAGCGCCACCGGCAGCAGCCAGAACGACACGTTGTTCATGCGCGGGAAGGCCATGTCCGGCGCGCCGATCATCAGCGGCACAAACCAGTTGCCAAAGCCGCCGATCATCGCGGGCATCACCATGAAGAAGATCATGATGAGGCCGTGCGCCGTCACCAGCACATTATAGAAGTGATAGTCACCGCCCAGAGGACCGTCGCCGGGATATTGCAGCTCGGCGCGGATGATGACCGACATCAACCCGCCGATAACGCCGGCAATGATGGCGAAGATCAGGTACATCGTGCCGATGTCCTTGTGGTTGGTGGAGTACGCATAGCGCCGCCAACCGGTTGGGTGATCTTCGTGATGATCTGCGTGTGTTACGTCGCTCGCCATCGGCTTGGTCCTTTAATGAAGCGGTCTTGTGTTTGTGTGTTGGGTGGGCTGAATGCAGCGCTTACTGGCGCACATCCGCCAATTGGGTTTGCTGCTCCAGCGGTGAAGCGGGAATGGTGCCGTTGAGCGCATATTCTGCCTGCGCTTCGGTTACCCATGCCTCATAGTCGTCCTTGGCTACCACATGCACTTCGATGGGCATGAAAGCGTGGCGCACGCCGCACAGTTCCGAGCACTGGCCATAGAAAATGCCGGTCTGCGTGGCGCGGAACCATGTTTCGTTGAGGCGACCGGGCACGGCGTCCATTTTCACACCGAATGCAGGCATCGCCCAGTTGTGGATCACGTCGGCGGCCGTCACGATCACGCGCACATTGGTATCAACGGGCACCACCATTTTGGTGTCGGTCGCCAGCAGGCGCGGCTGACCGGGGTCCAGGTCTTCTTCTTCGATCATGTTGGCGAAAAACTCGAAGTCACCATGGTCCGGGTAGGAATAGCCCCAATACCACTGGTAGCCCGTGGCCTTGATGGTGACTTCGCTCTCCGGCACCACCGCTTCGAAATACAGCAGGCGGAACGAGGGAATGGCGATCGCCACCAGAATGAGCACCGGCACAACGGTCCACACGACTTCGATGAAGGTGTTGTGCGTGGTCTTGGAAGGCGTGGGGTTGGCCTTCGCGTTGAACCGCACCATGCAATAGACCAGCAGCGCCAGCACAAACAGCGTAATGGCGGTAATGATGACCAGCAGGAAGTTATGGAACGAGTTGATATCTTCCATCACCGGAGAGGACGCCGGCTGAAACCCCATCTGCCAGTCAACGGGCTGTGCCGCGCCTGCAGCAGTTGCAGCGATCACTGCGCCGAAAAAGGCCAGAGCGGTAAAAATCTTTGTCATTCTCGACATCCCCGGGTCGTGGATCTGATGGCGGCCCCGGCAGCAGTTTTTAAGAGTGCTGAGGGGGCACAAAACAAGGGAGAACGGATAACACACCATTCCCGGCAAGCAACGTGGCATTACGCCCGCAAAGGCGCGAGGGGGCAGAAAAACCGAATCCGGCCCCCGGATTTCTGTTGGAAAGTATAGCGCGCACAAGGGCTTGAGCGACCCGCCACAGACGTTGCGCGACACTTTGCCCCAAATGGCGGATTTTGGCGGTTTGCACTTGTGAATGCGCCGGTGATTGCGCCGTTGATTGTGCTGGGTTTTGTTCCGTGTGGCTCTGGACCCCGGATCAGGTCCGGCGCGCCATTCCTTTGAGGAATGGTCGCCTTATCAATAAAAAACAGTTCGAACTTTGTTCGAACGGGGATGCAGTTGCCCGCTTTGCCAAAACTTTTTTGCAAAAGTTATCCACGGTCGCCGAGCAGCCCTCATACTTGTGCTCACCTGCCGCCTGAGGGCACCCCGGACCGTCCGGGCCTGGGCGGCGGGGTGGATGCCCGGAATGCCGGTGCATGGGTACCTCCTTGGGAACGTGGAGGGAAAATGTACGGGCGTGGTGTGCGAGTAACGCGCGCATGCCAGATGGGCGGCACATATCCAGCCCCGGTCACGCCGTGAAAAAGCTGGCCCCGTCTCAGACCGTGCGGTTCCAAAGTGCGGGAGGCGGACGCAAAGGGGTTGCACGCAGTCGTCTGGTTTAATCAGCCAGTACTGCGTGGGCAGAAATGTGCCGAAGACCATCCATAGCGGGAGCGCCGCCCTGCGGCACACTCTTAGCGCAGCTACGCCATCAGCACGGCCAACGGGCAGTGCTCCCGCTCTCCCTCATTTTGGGGAGGAGACAATCGACACCCTTCGCAGACCTCATGGTGTGCGGGGCTTTTGGTGGTGGATCATTGCTTCCCCGCGGCTTCAAGTGCCGAGCACAAGGCGGTGCAGTTGGGGCATTTGGTCACGAACTATTGCCTCCCCGCGGCTAGACCGCGGGGTCCAGTGCAATGCGGTGATGCTTTGCTATTCAGCCCTGGGCCCCGCTCAGCCCTGGGCCCCGCGGTCGAGCCGCGGGGAGGCAGATTTGAGAGTTTGAAGATAAGGTTTTGTGGACCTAGCCAAGCACGGTGCCACACGTCACGATCACGCCGAACCAGACACAAACCAACCGGGAGCAAACATCATGCGGAACTCAAACAGGCAGTGGGTGCTGCGCAAGCGGCCAACGGGCGAAATTGCGGAGGGTGATCTTGAACTTGTGGATGCGCCCAAGCCCGAAGCAGGTGATGGCGAAATCCTGATCCGCACCATCTATCTGTCGCTGGACCCGACCAACCGCATCTGGATGAGCGACATGGACCAGTACATGCCGCCGGTTGAAATTGGCGATGTCATGCGCGGCGGCACCCTGGGCGTGGTCGAGCAATCCAAGCTGGCAGGCTTTGACGTGGGCGACATTGTGGTGCCCGGCCTTGGCGGCTGGCAGGACTACACCGTGTCGGACGGCACCGGCGTGTCCAAGATCCCGGCAGGGCTTGGCATTCCGCTGGATGCCTTTATGAGCGTTCTGGGCGCCACCGGCATGACCGCCTATTTCGGCCTGCTGGATATCGGCCAGCCCAAAGCCGGCGAAACGGTTGTGGTGTCAGCAGCAGCGGGCGCTGTTGGCTCAACGGTGGGGCAGATCGCAAAGCTCAAGGGCTGCCGCGTCGTCGGCCTCGCGGGCTCTGACGAAAAATGCAGATGGGTGGTGGATGATCTGGGGTTTGACGCCTGCATCAACTACAAAAAGGAAAACGTCCTTGAAGCGCTCAAACGTGAATGCCCCAACGGCATTGACGTTGACTTTGAAAATGTCGGCGGCGAGATACTGGATGCCATCCTTACACTGATCAATGAGAACGCGCGCATTGCCCTGTGCGGCCTCATCTCCACTTACAACGCCGAGGGTGATGTGCCGGGGCCGTACATGTTCCGCAATATCCTGATGAAGCGGGCGCGGGTGGAAGGCTTCATCATCATTGATTATCTGGCGCGCTTTGCCGAAGGCCAGGCCGAGATGGGCCAGTGGCTGGCGGAAGGCAAACTCAAATACCGCACCGACATTGTGGAGGGTCTGGAGACAGCACCCAAAGCATTGGGGCGGCTGTTTACCGGCGAGAACATCGGCAAATTGCTGGTGAAAGTGTCTGACGAACCGGCACAATAACAAAGCCGGTTCATTAAGCCGGTTCATATGGTGGTTTGCACTGCGTTAAGCATTCCGCTTAACGCGCTCTTTACGGCATCAGGCGCACGCTTGGGTTGAAATACTCTATCAACTCCGGCGGGCACCTTGATGACGGATGCGACCCTCAGCGTCGAAGACGTGAAACGGCTTGAGCGCGAAAACTCACCGCTCAACCGTGAATCCGCCGTGATGAAAATCGGCCCGCTCATGGCCGAGGGCAAATTGCAAAGCATTGAGGCTGATCTGGCCCGCGACGTTGTGCTGCGGATGGCGGAAGACGCCGACGTGCTGGTGCGCTCCGCCCTGTCACGGCAGATCGCGCTCTACCCCCTGCTGCCCACCGAAATGGCAGAGCGCATGGCGCGCGACATAGCAGAGGTGAGCATTCCGGTTCTGCAGCACTGGCCGCACCTGTCTGATGATCTGCTGGTGTCGGTGATCGAGGAAGAAATAGAAGCCAAGCAGATTGCCATCGCACAGCGCGACGCGGTGTCGGAGCGGGTGTCGGGCGCGCTGATTGACACGGGCAATTCAAACGTCGTCAGCGTGCTGCTGGAAAACGAGAACGCCAACATTTCAGCCGACGCCCTGAAGCGCGTTCTTGATGACCACGCGGACCACGAGACCATTCCGGTGCTTGTCACCAAACGCCCGGACCTGACCCCGGAAACCTGCCTGCAGTGCGTGTCGCTCATAGTGGCCGACCAGTTGGAAGCCGATGTTGCCAACGAGATGCGGCGCTATCTGGTGCGCCAGCAGCACCTGCCCGAAGAAATGGCCGCTGAAATTGTGGCGCACGCCCGTGAACAAGCCGTGGCTGACATGACGGCAGGCGAAATTGACGACGGCAAGGTTGCCGAGTTTGTGGGCGTGCTGCACAAGGCGGGGAGACTGACGCCCACCATGCTGCTGCGCTCGCTGTGCTCGGGCGATCTGCGGTTTGTTGAAATGGCGTTTGGACGACTGTCAAAAAAATCCGCTGACTATGTAGCGACCGCCATGTCGCCCGGCCATACGGATCTGTTCAAGGCCATGTACGACGCAACACGACTGCCCGTCAGTCTGCGCCCTGCCTTTTCAGCAGCCATCGAAGCTGCGGCACGCGAGCGCCTGCGTGCGGGCGACAATGCCATGCAGCCGCAACGCTACGTACCAACGGTGATTGCCGGAATTGTGGGGGCCTACGGAACAGTTGCGCCGGCCGAGCTTGAGCACGTCATGGCCGAACTCTCCCGCACGCTCAAACGTGAGGCCGAAGAGCGGTTTGATTCACGCGCGCATATGCGGGTCTAGAGTTCCGCTCTGGAGTTCGGGATTAGTCGTCCATCCAGCGCCGCAGCAGATTGGTGCGTACTTTCGCCACCCGATCAAGAACGGCCCGCTGCTTTGGCTTGTCCTTGAGGTCAAGCATCACAAGGTCCAGGTCATACAGCATCTCGCGGGCCTGAGGGTCGCGCACATAGCTGCGTACCCAGCCAACTACTGCCAGCCGCTCGCCATTGGTCACTTCCGCGACGTGATGCAGGGCACTGGTGGAATACAGCACCATGTGGCCTTTTGCGGGCTTGATGATGCGTGCCGTATCGCCCTGCTCAATCACCAGTTCGCCGCCGGTATAGCTGTCCGGGTCGCTGAGAAACAGCGTGAACGACATGTCGGAGCGGGCATTATTGAGAATGGCGTTGTCCACATGGGTGCCATAGGTCATGCCCGGCTTATAACGGCTGACCAGAAACCCTGCGAGGCGTTTGGGCCAGGCCAGCGCCTTGAACTTGGATGACCGCGCCAGCGCCTGGCCGACAATCTGCCCCACCTGCTGGGTGATCTTGGCGTCCAGTTCCTCGTTCTTCTTGACGGATTTTGCCTGCCAGCCTGCGCCCTGCGCACCATCATGGTAGGTGCCGGACTCAACAATGCTGACGACCTTGGCAAGTTCATCAGCCGTCAGAATGTCGTCGAACTCATAAATCATTGCATAGTTATCCCCGCCTCGCGGCGTGCAGCTAGAATGGCGCTAGTAGTTGACGCGGTCGGTGATGGCACCATCCACAATCATGTTGATGCCGGTGGTGAAGGAGGATTTCGGGCTGGCGAGAAACACCGTTGCATTAGCGATATCCTGCGGCGTGGCCATACGGCCCATGGGGTTGCGGCCCATTGTGGCCTTGAACATGTCGGGCATGTTTTCCTCAACCATGTGCCAGACGCCGCCCTTGAAATACACCGTGCCCGGCGACACCACATTGGCGCGCACGTGGGAGCCTGCCAGTTCCTTGGCCAGACCCTTGATGAGATGCACCATAGCGCCTTTGACCGCCCCATACGCGGAGGCATCTGTTGCGGACACCGAGGAAACAGAACCGATGGCAATGATCGAGGCGTCGCCATTTGCTTCGGCAGACTTTTTCAACTCGGGCAGGGCCGCTTCTACCGAGCGCACTGCACCCATGATGTCGATGTCAAAGCCGCTTTTCCAGGCAGCCTCCGTGTTGCCGATGGCAAGAGCGGAGGCATTGGAGACCAGCACATCAATGCCGCCAAGCTGTTTGGCGGCGTCGGCGATAAATCCTTTCAGGCTGTCAGGATCGGCAATATCGGCGACGGCCCCCCAGACCCTGGTGCCGTGGGTCTTGGACATGTCGGCCACAGCGTCGGCAATCTGGTCGGCGTTGCGGGCGCAGATCGCCACGTCGCAGCCTTCTGCTGCCAGTGTTTCGGCAATGGCGCGGCCGATGCCCCGCGTACCACCAGTGACGATTGCCTTCTTGCCTGTAAGACCCAGATCCATAATGCCGCTCCTGCTGATTGGTTTCTTGCTGGCAGGCATCCTAGAATGGTGCCCGAAAACAACAACCGCTTAATCGCCGCGCGCTGAAGGAAAACCGATGGACCTTGGACTTGCCCCCGAAGACGAAACCTTCCGCCAGGAAGTGCGTGCGTTTCTGGATGCGGAACTCACACCGGAACTGCGTGAGGCGGGCAGCCTCACAACGTCGGTGTTCACCGACAAGGACTGGAACCTGAAATGGCATAAAATCCTGCACGCCAAGGGCTGGGTGGCGCCGCATTGGCCGAAGGAGCACGGCGGCACCGGGTGGAGCGAGATGCAACGCTATATTTTTGCCGCTGAATGTTCGCGCGCCGGGGCCCCTGCCCTGTCACCCATGGGTCTGCGCATGTGCGGGCCGATGTTGATGGGGTTTGGCACCGACGAGCAGAAGGCAAAATATCTGCCGCGCATTTTGTCGGGCGATGATTACTGGTGTCAGGGATATTCCGAACCCGGCTCAGGCTCAGACCTTGCCTCACTCAAGTGCAGGGCAGACAGCGATGGCGATGACTATGTCATCAACGGCACCAAAATCTGGACGACGCACGCCCACTTCGCCAACCGCATGTTTTGTCTTGTGCGCACGGATGCATCGGGCAAACCGCAGCAGGGCATCACGTTTGTTTTGATCGACATGGATACGCCGGGCATCAGCGTGGAGCCGATCATCACCATGGCGGGCGAGCACGAAGTGAACCAGGTGTTTTTCGATAATGTGCGCGTGCCAAAGGCAAACCGTGTGGGCGAGGAAAATGATGGCTGGACGGTGGCCAAATATCTGCTGGAGTTCGAGCGCGGCGGCGCCTACGCGCCGGGGCTGCGGGTGGCGGTTGAAAAACTCAAAGCGCTGGCGGGTGCCGAGGCTGATGGGGCCGGTGGTTCACTGCTTGAAGGCGATGCCTTCAAGCGCAAGCTGGCAGCGTTTGAAGTAGAGCTTGATGCGCAGGAAATTACCGAGCACCGCGTCATGACGGCCTTGTCCAACGGCCAGAACCCCGGCCCGGCCTCCTCCATGCTGAAAGTGGTCGGCACCGAGATGCGCCAGAAGCTGGACACGCTGGCGGTGGAAGCGATTGGCACCTACGCCATGCCGATGCAGCCGGATGCGCGGCAGCCGGGGTCAAATGTTGCGCCGGTGGGACCCGCATCCTCCATGACGGTGGTGCCGACCATGCTGAATAACCGGGCGTCATCCATCTACGGCGGCTCCAACGAAATCCAGCGCGGCATCATGGCAAAGCTGGTGCTGGGGCTTTAGGCGGCGCTGCCAGACTTCGCCACATCCGTGTCCCCGGACTTGATCCGGGGTCCACTCGCGTTTCAGACCTTCGGGTCGGTCAACACTGATGTCGTGATGAGCAGCACATGCCTACTGCGGTGGCCTGCATTTATGCCTGCCGCACCGCGAGTAGGCCCCGGATCAAGTCCGGGGACACGGGTGTGGTAGGGCCATGCATCCCACAGCGCATGCTTGAGCGGGCCCTTCAAGGGGATGGTGAGTTGCGCAGGCGCTGAAGCACGCCGGGCAACCTGAAGACGATCCAGGCGGCGGTGATGATGTTGCCGAGCAACACGATGGCAATCGCCCACAAGATGCCAGTGAGCTTGCTGTGCTCCAGCACCAGCACCAGACCCGCAAACAGCACAAAGCCGAGATAGAGGTCCGCAAGGGTGACGACGCCCCAGGGTTCCGCCAGCATGAGGGTGAGCAGCGGCACCACGGAGCCGCCATCGGCAAAGCCCCAGATGAGCGATGCGCCGAAGGCGAGGCCCAGTATGGCGGAGAGGATGCGCAGACCTGTCATCTATTCGCCCGCCTTCTTGAACGCCCGCTGCTGACCGGAGCCCATGGCGTAAGGGTGCGATGCCGACAGGCCGCCATCAACGGGGAACGCCTGACCGTTAACATACGAGGCTTCGTCGCTCGCCAGAAACAGCGCCATGTTGGCAATTTCTTCGGGGCGGCCTGCCCGCTTCATCGGGTTGATCTGGCCGATGCGATCTTCAGAACCGCGCTCACGCGCCATGTCGAACACGGGCTTGGTCATGCCGGTTTCAATGAGGCCGGGGCACACAGCATTGATGCGCACGCCGGTGCCGGCCAGATCATAGGCCACAGTCTGCACCAGTGAGATGACGCCGGCCTTGGAGGCTGAATAGGGATGCACACCCGCATTCGCCCTTATCCCCGCCACGGATGCCGTACATACAATGGAGCCGTGCCCCTGCGCCACCATGTGCGGGCTGGCGTGCTTCACATACAAGAAAGGACCAATGAGATTTACCCGGAGGATGTTTTCCCAATAGTCCGGCGTCTGGTCTGCCAGTGGCATCCACCCGCCGGAAATGCCCGCATTGGCAAACACGATGTCGATGCCACCCTGCTGCTTTACAAAGTTTGTAACCGAGCCGGACACGTAGGCTTCGTCCGATACGTCGCCTGTCTCAGCGCTCATGCGCTCGCGGCCTTCAACGGTTTCCGCCACACCATCGGCGTTCAGATCAACGGCGAGCACGGTTGCGCCTTCTTCGGCGAAGCGGCGAGAGGCGGCGCGGCCGATGCCTGAGCCTGCTCCGGTGACGATGGCGCGTTTTCCTGTGAGGCGTCCCATGCTGTTTGTTCCTTATGGCGGCGGGTTGCTATCGCGTTGGGTATTCCACAATGGTGAGCGTATTGCCACCGGGATCCATAAAGTGTGCCAGCTTGCCGCCCCACTCCTGCATGTGCGGGCCATCAGCGAACTCCACGCCTTTGCCGCGCAACTCCTGATAGGCCGCCGTGATGTCGGCCACCTCAAACGAGACGCCGGTAAAACGCCGGGTCAGGTTCGGGTCATCCCCCACGGGTTCAAGAATGAGCATGATGCCCGCGTCCAGAACAGCAAACCCGCCGTCATCCGCCACAGCGCGCACCGGCAGGCTCAACAGGTCGCGGTAGAAGGGAAGTGCCGTGGCCACATCCGGCACGAAAATACGGTAGCCGGTAATCTTCAGGTCATTCATGGCCAGGTCTCCTGTGCACGCTGCCCGATATTATGCGCGAGCGATAAGCAGCGTGGTGATTTGGGAGAACACGGTGTCGCCCGCCTGATTAACAAGCGTATGACAGTTCTTGATGATGCCGCGATCAGGCTTCGACGACGAGGGGCGCTTCTCGATGCACTCGATGGTGAGCGACAGCACATCATCCAGACAAGCGGCCTTGTGAAAGCGCACTTCGTCATAGCCCAGCGCGCCGATGACGGCTGTTTCATGCGGAAGCGCCTGCGCCAGTTTCAGCACCACAGCCTGAATATGGGTACCGCAGGCTGTCAGTGTTCCGTAAACGGATTTTTTGGCGGCCGCCTCATCAACATGAAACGGCTGTGGGTCCCACTTGGTGGCAAACGATACAATTTCGTCGCGGGTCATTTCATAGGTCTCGGTGATGGGCCACTGCTCACCGACGTCAAAATCATCAAAATAGCGCGTGGTCATGCCGACTCTCATGAAAAAAGGCCCGGCATTGCTGCCGGGCCTTTCAATCGTAGCAAGGTCTGCGTCGAATTACATCTCGAACAGGCCGGCAGCACCCATGCCGCCGCCGATGCACATGGTCACGACGCCGAGCTTGGCGTTGCGGCGCTTGCCTTCGATCATCAGGTGGCCGGTGCAGCGCGCGCCGGTCATGCCGAAGGGATGACCGATGGAGATCGACCCGCCATTGACGTTGTATTTGTCATTGTCGATTTCCAGCTTGTCGCGGCTGTAGAGGCACTGCGAGGCAAACGCTTCGTTGAGTTCCCACAGGTCGATGTCGTCCTTCTTGACGCCAGCCTTGTCCAGCAGCTTGGGCACAGCGAACACGGGGCCAATGCCCATTTCGTCCGGCTCGCAGCCTGCAACCTGGAACCCGCGGAACACGCCCATGATGTCGAGGCCACGGCGCTCGGCTTCCTTGCGTTCCATCATGATCACCATGGAGGCACCATCGGAAAGCTGCGAAGCATTGCCGGCCGTGATGTAGTTGCCTTCGCCACGAACAGGCGGCAGACCATTCAGGCCTTCAAGGGTGGTCTGGGGACGGTTGCATTCGTCCTTGTCCACCACGTAGTCAACGATCGACTCTTCCTTGGTTTCCTTGTTGACGACTTTCATCTTCGTGTTCATCGGCACGATTTCGTCGTCGAACTTGCCAGCCTGCTGGGCGGCCGCGGTGCGCTGCTGCGACTGGAGCGAATACTCGTCCTGCGCTTCACGGCTCACATTGTAGCGCTTGGCCACGATGTCGGCGGTTTCGATCATCGGCATCCAAAGAGCCGGATAGCTCTCCATCAGCTTTTCTTCGGTGATGTTGTTGAGGTTCATCGCGCCGGACATCTGCACCAGCGAAATGGATTCAACGCCACCAGCGGCAACCACGTCCACACCATCATTGACGATGCGGCCAGCGGCCATGGCAATGGTCTGGAGACCGGACGAGCAGAAACGGTTGACGGTTACGCCAGACGTTGTGACCGGGCAACCGGCCCAGATGGCGGCAAGGCGGCCAACGTTCTGGCCGGTGGCACCTTCAGGTGTGCCGCAGCCCATGATGACGTCGTCAACGTGGCCCGGCTCAATCTTGGCGCGCTCGATGGCATGCTTGAGGGCGTGGCCACCCATGGCGGCACCGTGGGTCATGTTGAAGCCGCCGCGGCCTGATTTGGCAAGGCCCGTGCGGGCCGTGGAAACGATGACTGCTTCTCTCATGCTGTCACTCCTTGTTGGGATTAGTGTTCGCCCGCTTGGATTTCCGCCGCGTCATGCAGCGCCTGGTCCGGGCTTTACAAAATGTCGAAGGCAGCGGGTATCAATTTGAAACCCGCCAGTCGGCGCGAACCATAGGGGGTTCAGGGCCGCGCCGGAAGGGTTAATTGGCGATGTGCGGGTCACTTCTGGAATCGCACTGGAATCAACGCATTAGCCCGGCGCGCGGCCATCGCCGCCGCATTTGGGCCACGAAATGAACAACGCTTCACCTCCGCACCATCAAGTCTGCGCCAGATTCACGCAGCATATTGGCGTCATGGAAGGTGCGATTGGCGCACCGGATTTTGACTTTGGGGAGACATGACATGCGCCGCCAGTTTGGAATTATGGGTCTGATTGGAGCCGGTGCGTTCTTGCTCGGCGGCATGGCGGCCTTTGCCAGCGGCGACACGTCCGCGGTTCCCTTTGACGGCGCGCAGCCTCCGGCCATTGCCACATCGGTTGTAACCATTACCGCTGCAGCCCCGTCACTTGTTGAGCGCTCAGACGATGTGGGCATGACCGCTGATGCGCAGACCGCTCCCTTCGGCTACTCCTATGTGGTGTATTTTCCGGTTGGCGGTGCTGACCTGACTGCACCCGCAAACGACATGCTTGCTGCCATCGCCGACGAAGTGACCGGGCTTGAACTGAGCCGGGTTACATTGAGCAACGATGCAGGCCCTGACGCCCGCACGCAGGTTGTGCGCGATGCGCTGATCGAGCTTGGCGTCCCTGCCCGCTGGATTGGTGAAGCGCCTGCTGCCCCCGCCGCCATTGGTCCGGTCAGCATGGCCCCGCTGAACATCTAGCCGGCTACGCACGGCTACCGACACGCGACAACGAGCGCTGCGTTACGCGCCGACCACCTGCACCACTACGCTGCGGGTGTGCTGGCGGGCGCGGTGCTCAAACACATATATGCCCTGCCACGTGCCCAGCAGCATGTTGCCGTTTGAAACCGGCACCGTCAGGCTGGTCGCGGTGAGTGCTGACTTGATGTGGGCGGGCATGTCGTCCGGCCCTTCGGTGGCGTGGCGGTAGGTATCTGTTTGCGGGGCAATGCGCGCAAAGAATGTCTGCAGATCGTGCAGCACATCCGGGTCGGCGTTTTCCTGAATGACCAGCGATGCCGATGTGTGGCGGATGAACAGCGTGACCTGGCCTTCGCGTATTGTGGATGCCCGCACAACATCCGCCACCTCACGGGTAATGTCCGTGAGGCCGGGGCCGGGCGTTGCAACGGCAAGTGTTTCAAGGTGCGGGCGCATGCCCCCTTTTAACCCGCAGGGCTTGCCGGTACATAGGGCACAGCACGCCCTTTTCAGCATCTCAATTCCACAGCAGGCACACCATGAGCGCACCGGAGAGTTCCGGCTTTGAAGCCTATATCGGTCCCGTCACACCCGTTGACGGCGACGGGTTCAGCCTTGGCTTCAAGATTGAACCACATCACCTCAATGGTGCCGATATGTTGCATGGCGGCATGATGATGTCGTTTGCCTCTGTGGTGCTGGCGGGTGCAGCGCGTAAGGCCGCCGACAGTGACGTGGAAGCCCTGTCCGTAAACTGTGACTTTACCGGCCCCGGCAAACCAGGCGACATGGTAACGGCTGTGGCGCAAGTGACGCGGCGAACACGGACGATTGTTTTCCTGTCATGCGATGTATCCGTCGGCGACCGCATGTTGATGACGGCCACCGGCGTTTATCGGGTTGTTAAAGATGACTGAGGCGCGTGACGCCGAAAAAGGCGACGGCGAACGCCCGCCAATCGCGTCGCCACGGCCTGAGGAACACCTGGACGGCTTTCGCGCCATGGAGTTGCGCGACCCGTTCGAGGCGTTTGTGGGGCCCTACTACAGCGAAACCACCCCCAACGACGGCCTGGCGCGGACCGAAGCCTTCCGGGTTGATGAACGCCATATTGATGCAGCCGGAAAGCTGCACCCGGGCGCGTTGATGACATTCGCCGACGCCATCGTTGGCAGCACGGCATGGAATGCAACCGGGCGGAGACCGTGCGTGACCCTCAGTATGCAGACGAGTTACACAGGCACCGCCAAAGTGGGTGATCTGGTGATCGGCAAGACACGGCTGACCAAGAAAACCCGCAGCGTTGTGTTCTGTGCGGCAGACTTTTTTGTTGATGACGTGTTGATCTGCCAGGCCACCAGTCTGTGGAAGGTGCTGGGCGAACCATAGGCACATCATTACGCCGCAGGTAATTGTGCAGCGTCACGCAGTCTCTACTCTGTTTCGTCAAATGCCGACTTTATCGGCAACTGACATACATGAGGGGGAGGCGAGAATGCAGGGCTTTCGTATACATCTGATCGTGATCTGGGTGGTGTTGGCCGTTTATACGGCCATTGTCATCATGAACCATGGCATGGGCCTGTTCGCGGTTTTCTTCGGCGACATGCTGAAAATGGAATGGCCGGGCCAGTTCAATCTGGATTTTTTCGGGTTCCTCACCCTGTCAGCGCTCTGGCTGACCTGGCGGCATCACTTCACACCCGGCGCGTTTGTGCTTGGGCTGTGCGGCCTGTTCGGCGGCATCGGCTTTCTTGCGCCCTATCTGCTGTGGGCGAGCTATGACGCGGACGGCGATATCAAGACGCTGTTTCTTGGCAAACAGCGCGCCGCAGCAAGCTGATTGCTCACCATCACCCGTGCTTAAACACGCGCTTTAAAAAGGGGAAACGACCATGATGATACTTCGCGCTGTTGCGATCTTCTATTTCATTGCCGTTGCGGCTCTGACCTATACCGCGACGATGCAGACCGGCTGGAACCTGATCGACGTTTTTGTCGGTGACATTGCCGCGATGAACTGGTCGGGACAGTTCAACGTTGATTTTGCAGCCTACCTCACTTTGTCGGCCATATGGATTGGGTGGCGACACAAGTTTTCAACCGGCGGCATTTTGCTAATGCCGCTGGCGCAGGTGGGCGGCATTCTGTTTCTCACGCCCTACCTGTTGTGGGCCATCGCCGACGCCAAGGGTGACGCGGTGAAGCTGCTCATCGGTGACCGCACGGCGGCCTGACGGCTAGCACGCCACGCCAAATGTGATGGTGATCTTGCGGACGGTTTTATCTGGCCACGCCATCCAGCCATACTCCTCGACGTCGCCCACCTGCACGCTTTCGCAGTGGGCGTCGCCGGGGCGTAACACGCGGGCGATGACGTCTGCCACCCTGCCATCAAGCTCTGCCTCAATGGTGTTTGAATAGGCGCTGGCGGGCACCAGAAAACTTGCGTCCTTCGGCCATATCTCCGGCACGCGGCCCGTGCCTGCATCCTGCCGCTCGTAACTCACCGTCATGAACTGAGAGTAGGCCTCCGGGAAGACGGCGCGGATGGCGCTGGTCATTTCGCCCGGCGGCGTAACTACCTGCATGTCCGCGCCGGGAATCTCCGCGTGGGCTGACAGCACCGCAGATGCAATGCCAACCGCAACGGCAATACTCAGCCCCAACCTTTTCATCTGGCAACCTCCCGCTTATCCACGCCTGTAGAAACGCCCATCCACTATACCCCACTTGCATCAACACGAATGCCGCGCTTTGCTTGGCGCAACACACAAGCAAATGAACCCAGGTGAGGTTTTCCATGGCTATTGATTACGATCACATCATGTCGCTGACATCGACCGGCGAAACGTTTTCCTATGGCGACCGCGAAACGATGCTCTATGCACTCGGCGTCGGCATGGCGCGCGACCCGCTGGCGCCCAAAGAGCTGCCGTATGTTTATGAAAGCGGCCTCAAGACCGTGCCTACCATGGCAACGGTCATCGCCTGGGGTGCCGGGCCGTTGCGCGATTCCGGTATCAACTATGTGATGGTCGTGCATGGGGAACAAAAACTGACCCTGCACCAGCCACTGCCCGCCGCTGCTGACATCATCGCCGACAGCAAGGTGATTGGCGCATATGACAAGGGCGCCGATAAAGGCGCGGTCATTGTCACGCAGACCGACATCCGGCTTGCAGAATCGGGCGACCCGCTGTGTACGCTGACCAGCACCACATTTGCCCGCGGCGACGGCGGGTTTGGCGGGCCCAAGGACGGTGCGCCCAAGCCACACGCCATTCCTGATCGCGCACCCGACCAGACCGTTGAGGTGGATACACGGCACGACCAGGCACTGCTCTACCGGCTGTCCGGCGACCGCAACCCGCTGCACTCAGACCCTGAGTTTGCCAAGGCGGCGGGCTTTCCTGCGCCCATTCTGCATGGGCTGTGTACCTACGGCACCTGCTGCCGGGCGCTGCTGGGCGCAGTAGCCGACTACGACCACACCAAAATTACCGGATTTGACGTGCGGTTTTCGTCGCCGGTGTTTCCCGGCGAAACAATTCTGATGGACATCTGGAAAGACGCAAACGTGGCCTCGTTTCGCGCGCGCCTGAAAGAGCGCGATGTGGTGGTTATCAACAACGGCAAGTGCACGTTGGCGAGCTAGACGGGGGGTTTTAGGCTTCCAGGCATGGTTACGTCGGATTCCTGACCTTCGCCCTTTTCCTTCTTGGCGGTTTTGGTGGGGTATTTGGCCTTTCCGCCATGCGGTGAGGGGCGTAGTGTTTTTGCCATGAGCAAAAACACCCGCACATCTGCGCAGCCGCACCGCGTCCTGATGATTGCCTATCCGGACGTGCAGATTCTCGACATTACCGGGCCGCTGGAGATTTTGGCGGGCGTCAACGATGCGCGCCGCAACCCCAAATCGTGGGCACCGGATGGCTACACGCCACAGCCCGGCGACGACCAGCCCGCCTACGAGCTGGTGATTGCCGCAGCACAGCCCGGCCCGTTTCGCACCACATCAGGTATGCAGCTTGTGGCGGATGTCGGTTTTGATGCGCTTACGGACGATTATCTTGAAGGTCTGCATACGCTCATGGTGCCCGGCGGTGACGGCACGGCACAGGCGATGGATGACCCCGCCGTGCTGGATGTTGTGGCGCGGGCGGGCGCTGCGGCAAAGCGCATTGCGTCGGTGTGCACCGGCACGTTCATTCTGGCCCGCGCCGGGCTGATCGACGGACGGCGCGTCACAACGCACTGGAATGTGTCGCACGTATTGGCGCGGATGTTTCCATCGCTCACGGTGGACGCGGATTCAATTTATGTGCGCGACGAACATGTGTGGTCTTCAGCGGGTGTGACGGCGGGCATGGATCTGGCGCTGGCGCTGGTGGAAGAAGACTGCGGGCGCGACATGGCGCTGTCGGTTGCGCGTCGCCATGTGTTGTTCATGATCCGCCCCGGCGGGCAGTCACA
The DNA here is from genome assembly GCF_040219635.1 of Pyruvatibacter sp. Taxonomy (NCBI): domain Bacteria; kingdom Pseudomonadati; phylum Pseudomonadota; class Alphaproteobacteria; order Hyphomicrobiales; family Parvibaculaceae; genus Pyruvatibacter; species Pyruvatibacter sp. The sequence continues at coordinate 1,057,140 of NZ_JAVJSC010000003.1, read as the reverse complement.
ATTTTCAGCACAGCTCGTGGCGCAGCATGCGTCCAAAGGCAAGATCGGCGACATTGCGCAATACGTACTCGACCATGTGGCCGACGACTTGTCCGTGCCCGCACTGGCAGATCGCGCCCATATGAGCGAGCGCACATTGGCCCGTGCGTTTGTAAGCGAGACAGGTCTGACGCCGGGGCGGTTTGTGGAAGTGGCACGGGTGGAAGCAGCACGCCGCCACCTTGAAGAAACAGCCGACGACACCGAAACCATCGCCTGGTCCTGCGGGTTTTCAAGCGCTGAACAAATGCGCCGCGCGTTTCATCGTCGTGTTGGCGTCAGCCCGGCTGACTATCGGGCGCGCTTCAGGCGGATGCCTGTTGTGGGGCCACACGGACCGGTCACAAACCTCACCCTGCAATCTCCCACTCAAGGATCCGTACAATGAACATTGGCCTGCTGATTTTTGATGACGCCGAAGAACTGGATTTTGTCGGCCCTTATGAAGTGTTCACCATGGCCAACGAGGTGTTCACCTATCTGGGTAAGCCGGAGCCGGACAACGTGATGCTGATTTCGCAGTCGGGCAAGCCTGTGGCCTGCCGCAAAGGCATGACGGTCAATGCCCATGCAGGCTTTGATGATGCGCCTGCGCTAGACGTGCTGCTTGTTCCCGGCGGGGAAGGCACCCGCACACTGGTGAACAATGCCGATGTTCTGGACTGGGTCGCGAAGGTGGATGCGGGCACCACGTGGACAACCAGTGTGTGCACAGGTGCGCTTATTCTGACAGCCGCCGGCCCCGCAAAAAACAAGCGCGTCACAACACACTGGGCCTTCATTGACCAGTTGCGCGAGCGCAACGAAGCGGCCAGCGTTCTGGAAAACACACGCTATGTGCGCGACGGCAAGGTTGTGACGGCGGCAGGTGTGTCAGCGGGAATAGATATGGCGCTGTGGCTGGTGGGACAGATGCACGGCGAAGATCACGCGCGCGCCACACAGCGGGCGATGGAATATGACCCGGCTCCTCCCTATGCAGCAGCTGTTTAGCGCTTAGGCCGGACGCCGTCTGTCAGGCTGAGCGGCGTACATCTGACGGCTCCACAAGTCTTCCACCCTGCGCGCGCAGCTTTGCCAGTAGCTACAGTCTGAACGCTCGGCGCAGGTGTGAAACGCAGTGAGATGCTCGGCAGCTTCGCTGGTCATGTTGAACTCGATCAGCGCGCTGACGTCGTTCAGGCGATCAAGGCAGACTTTCTCCATAGGCTTTGTGGCCTCCTGTAGCGGCTCCACACGCAACCGTCATGGTCTGGAGCACAGCCCGTTATGCCAGGCGCAGGCCAATCGTGCGTTGACGTGCATCAACCCTGCGTCACAATGGGTGGAAATCACAAAACCCTTTGAGGATCTGCCCCATGTCACAAGCTGCCACGCCGCTCAAATCCCGGCCCGATCTCAATTTCGATACCACCCGCCCGCCGTCGCCGTTTCTGACAGCCGACCATGACGCCTGGCGGCAGACGCTGCGCAAATGGGTTGAAAAAGAGATCATGCCCTATGCCTCCGAGTGGGACGAGGCGGAGGCATTTCCTGAGGAGCTGTACAAAAAGGCCGCCGACGTGGGCCTGCTGCGGATGGGCTATCCGGAAGCGTATGGCGGCATCAAGGAGGGCATCGACCAGTTCCACGGCATTGTGACCTCTGAAGAACTGGCGCGCATTGGCGCGGGCGGCATCAATGCCAGCCTGATGGTGCATGGCATCGGTCTGCCGCCGATTATCAATATCGGTTCTGAAGAAATGAAAGAGCGGATTGCGCCGTCCGTGCTCGACGGCGACACGCACATATCTCTGGCCATCACCGAGCCATCGGGCGGCTCTGACGTGGCCAACATTCACACCCGCGCCGTGGACAAGGGCGACCACTACCTGGTCAACGGCTCCAAGATGTTTATCACCGGCGGTATGCGGGCGGACTATTTTACCACTGCCGTGCGCACCGGTGGCGACGGCACCAAGGGCATTTCGCTGTTGCTGATTGACGCAAAGCTGCCTGGTGTCTCGCGCACCCCGCTCAAGAAAATGGGCTGGTGGGCCTCTGACACCGCGGCGATTTATTTTGACGACGTGAAAGTGCCAAAGAGCGATCTCATCGGCACTGAAAACAACGGCTTTATCGGCATCATGATGAACTTCAACGGCGAGCGGCTGGGCATGGCCGCTGGTGCCAATGCCATGGCACGGGTGTGCCTGGAAGACGCAGCAGCATGGGCACGCGAGCGCACAACGTTTGGCAAGCGGCTGGCAGACCATCAGGTGATCCGCCACAAGATTGCCGACATGTATCAGCGCATTCAGGCAACGCAGGCCTATCTTGAAATGTGTGCGTGGCGCGTTGGACAGGGCGAAACGCCGGTGGCAGACCTCAGCATGCTGAAGGTTCAGGCGACAACCACGATGGAGTTTTGTGCGCGCGAGGCCATGCAGATTTTGGGCGGCAACGGCTATCTGCGTGGCGGACGTGTTGAGCGGATTTATCGCGAAGTGCGGGTCAACGCCATTGGCGGCGGCTCGGAAGAAATCATGCGCGACCTGACCGCGCGGCAGTTGGGGCTGTAACGTCTTCTGCGTAGAGCCAGTCCTGCCGTGACAATACGAAGCCCGGTGCCAGTTGGCCTGCAAGCCACATGGGGCCGTAGGTTGAGAGCTGTGCCAGAGATGTGCGCTTGTGAAAGGTTGCGGCGTTGGCGCGTGATCCTTTTTGCACGCCGCTGGTGCGCGCGATGCGCAGTGCATACACCCGTTCAAGCGCCGACGAAATATCATCGGGTGCCGCCGCACATTCACGCGCCAACACGTAAGCATCCTCGATTGCCATCACGGCGCCCTGCGCCATGAATGGGAGTGTGGGGTGCGCGGCATCGCCCATAAGGCACACGCGACCATCGCTCCAGCGCGGCAGCGGTTTGCGGTCGAACAATGCCCAGCGGTAATGGGCATCGGCGCGCTCTATCAGGTTGGTGAGTATCGGGTGCCAGCCTGCATAGTCTGCCAGCGCTTCGTCGCGGGTGCCTTGCTGCGTCCAGCTTTCGCTGCGCCAATCGTCACGCTCCACCACGCCCACAAAGTTGGCGAGGGTTCCACGGCGCAACCTGTACGTAACCGCATGACGCCCCGGGCCCGCCCAGACGCAGGCTGTGGGCGGTGGGGCAAGGTCACCAAGCTGATCCATAGGCACTACAGCGCGCCAGGCCACGTTGCCGGTAAAAACTGGTGCGTCCGCACCAACCATCTGTGTACGGATGGATGAATGAATGCCATCTGCGCCGATCAATACGTCGCCTTGCACACTTCCGCTGCTGCCCAGCTTTGCTGTGACGCCAGAAGAAGTGTTTTCATAACCACTGACAGCGGTAGAGAGATGCACGCTGCCCGCAGCGCCTGGCGCGTCGCCGGCTTCAAGCTGCGCTGCAAGAGCCGCCACAAGGTCTGCTCGGTGCACATGCAGATATGGCGCACCCCAGCGCTGGCGGGCAGCGTCACCTACAGGCACGCGAAACACGCGCACACCGGACTGCCCCATGCGGAACTCCAGTGCTTCGGGCTCGAAGGCTGACGCCTCAATGCGCTGTGCAACGCCCAGCGCCTGCAGCACTTTCATGCCGTTGGGGCTGATCTGGATGCCGGCCCCCACCTCGCCCAACTCAGGCGCGCGCTCAAATACGTCCACGTCCCAGCCAAAATGCCGGAACGCAAGCGCTGCCGTCAGCCCGCCAATACCGCCACCTGCAATCACTGCTTTCATCGGGGAAGCCTGCCATATGAGGTGCGTTCAGAGAACCAGCGCACGGCGTTTATCCGTAATCTGCCTATTGGTTGAGCATAGCAGTCTTGACCTAGGTCAAGCAGCAATCGCTATCAATCGCCCGGGCACGCATTTAGCCTAATCGCACAAAAACAAAAGCGTTCAGGGTCAGAAACAAGGAGGGGATGGCATGTCCACACCCCAAAATGGTGGCGGCGACGGCAAACCTGCCGTCTATCACCACGAGGGCGGCAACATGCCTGCCCACGATCATCACGATACGGAAGTTTTGTCGGAAGCCAGCGTGCGCGGATACTGGCACGCCAACCTGCAACTGCTGGGGGTGCTTCTGGCAGTCTGGTTCATTGTGTCATTCGGCTTTGGCATTCTGTTTGCCGAACCACTGAACTCAATTCAGTTCTTCGGCTTCAAACTCGGTTTCTGGTGGGCCCAGCAGGGCTCGATCTACGTCTTCATTGCCCTCATCGCCATCTACGTGGTGGCGATGAAACGCATCGATCGGCGCTACGGCGTTGACGACGACTAGATCGGGATCACAGGGGGACATCACATGGAAACGCAAACACTGATTTACATCTTCGTCGGCGCATCATTCGCGCTTTATGTCGGCATTGCGCTATGGGCGCGCGCTGGTTCAACAAGCGAGTTTTATGTTGCAGGCGGCGGCGTCCACCCGATTGCCAACGGCATGGCAACCGCGGCGGACTGGATGAGCGCTGCCTCGTTTATTTCGATGGCGGGCATCATTGCCTTTGCCGGCTATGACGGCTCGGTATATCTCATGGGCTGGACCGGCGGCTATGTGCTGCTGGCGCTGCTGCTGGCGCCCTATCTGCGCAAGTTCGGCCAGTTCACCGTGCCGGACTTCATAGGCGAGCGGTATTACTCATCGACAGCACGCATTGTGGGTGTCATCTGCCTGATTTTTATTTCCTTCACCTATGTGGCCGGGCAGATGCGCGGTGTGGGCATCGTGTTTTCGCGGTTCCTTGAGGTGGAAATCGAGATGGGCGTGGTGCTCGGCATGGCGGTGGTTTTCGTCTATGCGGTGCTCGGCGGCATGAAGGGCATTACCTATACGCAGGTGGCGCAGTATTGCGTGCTCATCTTCGCGTATCTGGTGCCGGCGATCTTCATTTCCATCCTGATTACCGGCAATCCCATTCCGCAGCTTGGCCTTGGGGCCACGGTGGCCGATGGCTCAGGACTTTCCGTGCTGGCTAAACTGGATGCCACACTTGTTGACCTTGGTTTCAGTGCATACACGGATGGATCAAAACAGGTGATTGACGTGTTTGCCATCACCTTCGCGCTGATGGTGGGCACTGCCGGGCTGCCGCATGTGATTGTGCGGTTCTTCACGGTGCCCAAAGTGTCGGATGCGCGCATCTCGGCCCTGTGGGCGCTCATCTTCATTGCCCTGCTTTACACAACAGCACCGGCGGTGGCGGCATTCGCCCGCCTCAATTTTATTGAGACGGTCAACAACACCCAGTACCAGGAAGCGCCTGCCTGGCTCCAGAACTGGGAGCAGATAGGTCTCATCGGCTGGATGGACAAGAACGGCGACGGTATCATTCAGTATGGAGCGGGTGCGCCATATGCGGGTTCACCGGACTTTACGGGCGAGATGGGTGCAAGCGGCGAGCGGGCGTTGGCCAATACGCCAAGCGACGCGGCCAACGAGATTTATGTAGACCGCGACATCTTCGTTCTGGCCAACCCGGAAATCGCACAGCTTCCCGGCTGGGTGATTGCACTGGTGGCTGCGGGCGGCCTCGCTGCCGCGCTCTCAACCGCTGCGGGCCTGTTGCTGGTGGTCTCAACCTCCATCAGCCATGACCTGATGAAGAAAACGCTGATGCCCAACATCACTGACAAGCAGGAGCTGCGATACGCGCGTATTGCAGCGGCGGTTGCCATCGGTGTGGCGGGCTATCTGGGGATCAATCCGCCGGGATTTGTGGCGCAGGTGGTGGCTTTTGCCTTCGGGCTGGCGGCCGCCTCGTTGTTCCCGGCGATCCTGATGGGCATCTTCCTCAAGGGCATGAACCGCGAGGGCGCGATTGCCGGCATGGTGACAGGCCTGACCTTCACCTTTGCCTACATCGTGTACTTCAAGTTCGTGTCGCCCGACCTCAACTCGGCGGAACACTGGCTACTGGGCATCTCGCCTGAAGGCATTGGCACGGTCGGCATGGTGCTGAACTTCGTTGTGGCCTTCGTGGTACGGATGTTTACCGCAGCGCCGCCCCTGGAAGTGCAGGACATGGTGGAAGACATCCGCGTGCCAACAGGTGCAGGCGTCGCCCACGCGCACTAGCAGCATTTAACGCTGGAAAAAAAAGACAAGGGCGGTCCGCTATTCGCGGGCCGCCCTCTTTTTTGCAGAAATGGTGGCGGATGATGCCTACAGATTAAAACCCCGTGTGATGCCGATGCGGCCGGTTATCTGATCACGCGTGCCGCCGGGGCCGGTCACAATCGGGCTGTCGGCGGCGTCACCAATCAGACGGCTGTAGGCGACGCTCCAGTTCAAAGACCAGGCATTGTCCAGGCTGTAGCGCAGGGCGGCCTGCGCACCCACATCCTTAAAGCCTGCATCAGCGGTATAGGTTGCATAGTTGCTTGCAGCAGCCTGTGTTGCGGTGACACCGAAGAAACTTTGCATATAGTCATCACTCGCCCATGTGCCGGTGACCGCGGGCATCAGGCTCATGCGCTGGTTAAGGCGCAGACGGGTTGCAACCTTGAGGCCGACAACCGCACCACCGTGGCCATCTGCCACCTCCTGCGCCGCATCAATGCCAAGCGAGATTCGCCCGATACCTGCCTGCACGAACCCGCCTGCCATGACGCCTGTATCCACATCACCAAGACCGCGCAGATCACCGTCGTCATCCTGATCGCGACCTATTGCCAGGCCCACAGCCGGACCTGCGCGCAAAGACCACGCGCCGTTTTTGCCGGAAACATCCAGCAGATTGTAAGACAACTGCACAGGTCTAAAATTAAACCCGTAATAGTCGTTGAGCGCCACGAACGGCAGGGCAGACAACTGCGTATCGTCTGAGCCTTCAAACACCGGCGCGGCCGCCGCGCCAATGCCAAGCAAAAGGGTGGGTTGCTGCGGGCGCATCTCATTGGCGGGGTTTGCGAATGCCGGGGTCACGAACAATACCAGGGCGAGAGCGCAGGCCGCCATGAAGGCATGAAGCGATTGCCACGTTTTTTCCGACTGCGGGCAGGCAACAGTGTCGACCATGGGAAGATACACTCCATTTTTCGGGTTCAGCGATGGACAATAGGGCTCGCAAAGGCTTTGTCCACCCAGGGACACCAGCCATCAACGAACATGTGTTCGCACATGACAAAGGGCGGCGTCCGGATGGACGCCGCCCTTAACATCAATCAGTTGGTGGGGAGGCTAGAAGCGGTAGCCTACGCCTGTGCCGATGACCCACGGGTCAAGATCGACATCTGCACGTACAGCGCTGTTCACGGTGGCATCGACGTTGACGAAGATTTTCTTCACGTCGAGGTTCCACGACCAGTTGCCGCTGATGGGCACATCCACACCGGCCTGCAAGGCCCAGCCGAAGCCGCCGTCATAGTCCACGCTTGTGCCAGCCGTATCATCTGCATTGTAGAGATGCGTGTAGTTGATACCGACACCCGCATAGGGACGGATCTGACCATCGGGAATGAAGTGGTACTGCAGCAGAAGCGTCGGCGGCAGAACCCACACATCACCCAGATCAAGGGTGCCACCACCGTTCAGATTCACACTCATGTCGTGGGGTGAGGTTGCGGCAATCAACTCAGCAGCGATGTTGGGCGTGAAGAAATAGGTGATGTCGATTTCCGGCACCACCGCGCCTTCAGCCTCGATGCTGCCGATATTTGGTGTAACGCTGGAACTCTCATCGGGAATAACCCCGATGATCCGGCCACGGATCATCCACGGGCTCTGGCCTGAGGTTGCGCCGTCTTCAGCAAGCGCGGTTGTGGCAGGAAGCGCTGTCAGCGCGGTTGCGGCCAGGAGCGCGGTTGCAAGTGATTTCAGAATTGTTTTGGACTGCATGATACGCGTCCCCTCTCGTCTTATTGCGGCTAGGTTGCCTAGTGAGCCGCACTTTATCGCTCACACGGGAGAGGTAATTGATCTGCATCAGGGTCAGGCGTGGCGCCCTGCGTCATTCGCGCGCACTTAGAGCGAAACGGTCTTGGAGTGTCAGCAGGGTCACCGACGCGGAACCGTACGCTATACTTGTGCACCGGGCCGGTGCGCGGCACCCTTTGCGCCCCCCCCACTCACCTGGCGTCAGCCCGGAGCATTCATACATGGCATCTTCGTCCCCCCCTCTCGCCTCCCCCGCCCTTTTCCTGCCCGGTGCCGTGAGCACGGAAACCCGTGAGATCAATCAGGCAATAGCAGCGCTGGTGGCACGTGGGCCGGACCCTTGGTCAGTTGAGCCGGCGGAGGCGCGTGCCATGCGCGAACGCGGTGAGGGGCCGTTTCCTGTTGCGCCGATCAGCGAGCGGGCGCGGGACATAGAGATTGCAGGGCCTGCCGGCCCGATTGCACTGCATATTATCGAGCCGCAGGGCGGACGGGACGCCACCCGGGGCATCTACCTGCATCTGCACGGCGGCGGCTGGATGTTTGGTGGAGCAAAACAGCAGGATTCGCTGCTGGAGCGGCTGGCAGACAATTGCGGCCTTGCGTGTATTTCAGTCGAATACCGGTTAGCTCCCGAGAACCCTTATCCAGCCGCACCCGACGATTGCGAGGCGGCGGCGCTCTGGCTGGTGTCAAACGCGGATGATTTTGGGGGCGGACCGCTGTTCATCGGCGGTGAATCGGCAGGTGGCCACCTTGCAGCCGTCACGCTGCTGCGCCTCAAGACCCGTCATGGACTGACACCTTTCAGGGGCACCAATCTGACATTTGGCTGCTTTGATCTGGCCCTGACCCCCAGCGCCCGTGCGTTTGGCGATACAGGGCCAACGCTCTCCACCCGCGATGTCGAGAACTTTGTCGGCAACTTCCTGCCCATCGGGACCGATCTGCGCGACCCGGATGTCTCACCGCTGCACGGCGACCTTGGCGGTCTGCCGGATGCACTGTTTGTTGTCGGCACGCGGGATGGCTTGCTGGACGACACGCTGTTCATGCATGGCCGCTGGCTTGCTGCGGGTAACGCCTCGGAACTTGGTGTTTATCCCGGAGGCGCACACGGATTTATCGCCTTTCCCGGTGCGCTGGCAGAGCAGGCGCTGACGCAGATTGACGGATTCTTCCTCAGCAGACTTTAATCGTTCATTATTTTGAACGATGTACTTTTTTCTCAGCCTCTGCCGCCCGCATCGCGCGCAGGCCCGACTAATCTTCGATATCTATTGACTATATGCCATTTTTTTGAACACTGTTTATTTTGCACTAGAACCGGCTACAGGATGACACGTGCATGGTTGATGCAGCACGAGACGCGGCCCGCAAAGCCCGCAAGGCCCAGGCGCGCGACGCGCGGGCGGCGCGCATTCTGGAGGCGGCGGCTATCGTGCTGGCAACTTCAGGCATAAGCGGCGTGACCATGCGGGCGGTGGCCGCAAAGGCGGGATATACAGCCGGCGCGGTCTATAACTATTTCGCTTCGAGGGAGGCTCTGCTGGCAGCGATTGCCGCAGATGAACTGGATGTGCTGGCAAAAGCGATGCGTCAGCAGCCAGCAAACCTTGGCGATCTGTCACGCGCCTGCACACGGGCCTTGCGCCGGGTAGTGCCGCTGCTTGTGGCAGCCAGGAGTGGCGACGTGCCCGCAGAAACAGAACGTGTGCTTACCGGGCGGGTGATTGCCGTTTTGCGGCTACTCGATGCAGCGATGCCGACCATCAAAGGAAGCTCACAGGCGCTGGACGTGATTGCGCTTTGGTCAGGCCTGACGGGGATTGCCCTGATGGCAGATAGCGGTCGGTTCGGTTCGCTGAATGTGGACGATGAAACCGTCCTTGCAGCGCTCATCGCACGCTTTGAAAGCTGACACCGCTGCGGCGAACCGTGCCATAATCTGACTTCAAATCGTTACTCCTCCCTCTGCACACCCCAAAAGCCCGATGATTGAAAGCTATCTGAGCGCTGTTGCCGTCGCTGAATGCGACGAGATGGGGCATATGAACATTCAGCATTACGCCGCCAAGGCGGAAGCTGCGGCCGATGTGCTGTCGGCGCTTGGCAACGCGGATCGCGGGCGCAGGGGTGGCCCGCAACAAATGCATCTGCGCTTTCACCGTGAAATGCTGGCGGGTGACCGATTGCGCGTGACTTCAGCGCGAGCAGATGATGCGCGATCTCAACGACTCGTCCACCACATAGAAAATGCCGGCACACGACTGGTATGCGCCACGGCGATCAGCACGTACGGCACGTCACGAGCACCGGATGCACCTGCGGGCGCAATAGCTGACGATGCCGCGCCACGCTCCCTCACACATCCGGCCACACATGACCTGACGCAGCGTGATGACCACATGGTGCGCACCCACCTTTCAGCCATTTCACCTGCTGATTGTCGCGCCGATACAATGACCATCCCGGCCTTCCTGCAACGGGTGTCACGCTGCCAGGCTCACCTGTGGGCGCTGGCGGGCCTTGACAGGCGCCAACAGGCACAAGCCGGGCTTGGCACCGCTTCGCTCGAGTTGAGGGTCACGCGGTTTGCCCCTGCCCTGCCGGGGCGACCCCTTGAAATTGTCACCAGCTTTACGCCGCCCACCGGCAAGGCCCTGCACTACAAGCATCTGGGGTTTGACATAGTGACGGGGGCTTGTTGTTTCATGGCGGAAGGCGTCGGCGTAATGATAGATCTGCGCACGCGGCGCGCGGTCAAGCCACCACTTGCGCAATCCAATTTTGCATAATCAGCATCCGGAGCTTTTGCGATGACAATTCTTGCGCCCCTACTGCGCTCAAGCGTACAGACATGGGAATGCGACGACATGGGGCACATGAATGTGCAGTTCTACGTCGCCAAGGCCAATGAAGGGCTGGACGTGCTGGCGCACCATCTGGGCTTTGGCCCGACGCAGGCCCGCACGCCTGGCAACGGGGCGGGCACAGCCGGGGCCATATTGCTGCCCCGCGAGCACCACATCCGGTTTCACCGCGAACAGCGCCCCGGCGCACCGCTTACCCTTGAAGGAAGTGTCACCGGGCGCGAAGGCGACACGCTGAAGGTTTACGAGGAGTTGACCAACACAGCCTCCGGTGTGGTGGCCGCCACCATCAATGCGGATGTTGTGCTGGCGGACGCTGCCACACGCGCGCGCCTCGCGCTGCCCGGCGTGATGGATGAAGCCATTGATAACATGATGACCGACGTCCCGCCGCACGGCCAGGCCCGCGGGTTGGAGATGGGTCCCGCCGTCGATGCGCCAGCACTGGCGCAGGCAGATGACATGGGCCTTGTCTATACGTGGCAGGGGGTGGTGAAACCCGCCCAGTGCGACATGCATGGGTTCATGTTGCAGCAGCACTTCATGGGCCTGGTTTCAGATTCGATACCCAACCTTCTGTCGCAGACACGCGGCGATGACCGATCATCAGACCCGAACATTGGCGGGGCAGCTCTTGAATACCGTTTTGTCTATCGGCAGTGGCCGCGTGTCGGCGACATCCTGACATTGCGCAGCGGCCTCAAGCATGTAGGCCCCAAGACCTACACCTGGGCGCACTGGATGTTTGATGTTGAAACCGGCAAGGCTGTAGCCACGGCAGAAGCTGTGGCGGTGACGCTTGACCTTGTGGCCCGCAGGGCAATCGGCATTCCCGATGCCATGCGCGCGCATCTTGAGAGCAAACTGGTGCCGGGGATTGGAGCCTAGGGCGCAGGATCACCGTTCGGGGGCGCGCCGATTTCCTGATCCAGTTCTTCCATTTCCTGCCGCATGATTTTGACGATCCGCCCAAACCGCTCCGCCACGCTTTCAAAAACATCCATCGCGGCATCCACATCCTCGGGCGTGGTGACATCGGGCTTTGCGCCGAGCTCCACTATCTGTGCCCGCAGGTCGGCATTTTCAGCCTTGAGACGCGCGTTTTCATTCTCAAGAGATGACCGGTCATCAGCGGCGGGCGCACACGCCCAGTCACTGGCTGCACCCGAGCAGACGGACACAGCGCCGGTTTGCGTATCAAGACGCAAAAAGCCGCCTTCTATGGCCTGCATGGTGAAGCGACCTGGCTCATCAGCACGCGCGTCGAACATGCCGGCAGATGCAGGCAGACATATTGCGGCGGCAATAGTGGCAGCGGAGAACGCAAAAATTGTTCTTGTCACTGGGACTTCCCCTTCAAGCGACACCCACGATCTGGATAGTGCCGGATTTGGACTATTGTGTGATGCCAGCGTCGGGAAAATGCAGGCTCAGACCAACATGCCCTTGCGCCCCAGCCAGTCCACAACAAGCGTCACGGCTTCGCCCATCTTGTCGGGCTGGCCAATATAGTAGTGGGTGGCTCCCTTGATGGTGTGACGCTCCTTGTCGTCGTGGCCGATCCCCGCATAGATGCGCTCCGCGTGGCTCGGCGTACAGCCGTCATCCGCTGAGTTGTCAATCACCAGAAACGGCACCTTGATACCGGCCGCGCATTTAGGGCCGTCGGCACGGCTCTCAGCATATGACCATTGCGACAGCCAGCTCCGCAACGAACAAAACCGCGCAATGCCGGCAGGCATCATGTTCACCACGCGCGGCTCGCCCATGTAGCACCAGTTGGGGGCCTTGCGGTCATTGGGGTCAATGGTCGGGTCCAGCCAGCGCGGGTCCGCCATTGTTCCGTACACAACAAAACAGTGCTCCTCGTTGGGGCGGCCTGTCTTTTTCAGAAACGCCAGCTTGTCGTGCACGAAATCATCAATCCGTTTTGAACGGGCGACCTGTGCGGCGCGGAAGGTTTCCAGAAAATCCGCGGAGTAAGGCGGCTGGTTTGGCGCTGTCTCATCATAGAGGTCCAGGGCTTTTATGCGCTTTTCAGGGTCAAGCTCATCGGCGACGGCGGGGTCAATCCACTCCGTCAAAATGATGGCACGGCTCACATGCGCTGCGAGCTGCAACACGGCATCCGCCGGTATAAGGTCCGCACCCTTTACGTCCACCGGGTCACCGGCGGGCGTTGTCTCGATTGTCGGATTTTCCGCCTGCGACTGATAGAACATCGACAGCGACCCGCCACCAGACCAGCCGGCCAGAATGACCTTTTCATAGCCCAGCTTCTCTTTCGCGTAGCGGATGTAGTGACCCATATCGAGGATCACTTTTTCCATGATGAGCGCCGTGTCGTTATTGGGATAGCGACTGCCGCATGTGAGGCACGGGATGCCCGCCGCCGCCAGCGCATTTGGCATTGGCAGCAGGTTCATGATGCCGGACGGGTGCATGAAAATGAGCACCGTCTTGCTGTCAGAGCCTTTGGGTTTCAGGTGCTGGCCCTCCACCACAACCGTATCCATTGCGCCGGCATAGGTTTCCTTGAACGCGGACTTTTCGGTCCAGTACAGGAAAAACGCCTCGCGCTCGACGTCATAGACCTTTGGGTCAGCCATGGAGTCCTCCGGATACGGATGATGAATTGAGAAATGTCATGATGTGCGTTTCGAATGCTCAGGTGCCAGCGGATCAACGAAGCTGTCGCCAAACTTTTCGTCACGCTGGGCAAAGGCCGCCTTGAGGCCGTGCTCTTTAACGGTGTTGCGAAACGTATCGGCTGCACGCGCGCGATGTCCGCGCGCATCGTTCTCGCAGGCAAGGCGCTGTAGAGTGCGGGCGCCCATCAGTTCCAGCCCCAGATTGACGATGCGTTTTTGTGTGGAGAGCAGGTCCGGGTCAATCAGTGCCATGCGCCGCGCCAGGTGCTCAACTTCCGCCGTAAGCTCATCCGCAGGCACTGATTTGAGCACAAGTCCAATGCCCGCTGCATCCTTGCCGTTGATGCTGTCGCCGGTCAGCAGCAGACGCTTGGCCCATTGCGGCCCACAATGATAAAGCCACATCTGGTTGGGCAATGAGCCCAGGTCCCGCGCGGGCGGGAACGCGATGACTGCATCATCTGCTGCGATCACCATATCGGCCAGAAAGGCCACATCCGTTCCACCTGCAAGGCAACGCCCGTGAACAGCGGCGATCACCGGCTTGTGCATGTCGAAAATCGTCATGCGCAGACGCTGCTGGCGTTCGAGCTGCCAGATGTCATCGTCTATGGTTCTGGCACCGCGCCTTGTTGTGTCACGCTGCGGCTGTTCACCCAGGTCATACCCTGCGCAGAAGTCCTGCCCCTGCCCGCTGATAACCACGCAGTGAATGTCGGTGCGTTCGTCGGCGTCCCACAATGCGTCTGCCAGTTCCTGTTGCAACGCAAGAGATAGCGCATTTCGTTTGTCGGGTCGCGCAAGCGCAATATGCGCCACACCGTCGCGGTGTTCGATGGCGATAGCACTCATTCAGCCGCTCCGCGCAGCGCGGCGCGCTTGAAGTCAGGATCACGCTTGTTGAGGAATGCATCTACCGCTTCGTGATGCTCCGGCGTTGTCCAGCACTCTTTCAACGCATCCGTTTCGCGGCGCTGCACAAGGGTCATGTCGGTTTCTGCCATGTTCTGCGACAATAGCTGCTTGGTCATCCGCATCATCGGCTGCGGGTTGTCGGCAAACATGGCGGCGACTTCATGCACCTTGTCCCACAGTTGCTCTTTGGGCACCGCATAGTTGGCAAGACCGAACTCGGCGACTTCGCTTCCCGTATATATTTTGCCTGACAGCATCATTTCGCTGGTTCTGGCAAAGCCCATGCGGGCGATTGCATAATGCGAGGAGGCCAGCTCCGGCACGATGCCGACCTTCACAAACACCAGCCCGAACTTCGCATCGTCCGCAGCGATAATCACGTCAAACGGCAAAATCTGTGTGACGCCGATGCCCACGGCCGGACCGTTGACGGCGGCGATCATCGGCTTGGACGACCGTACAAGTCCGATCCAGTCCAGCCCGGCAGGTAGCCCGCCGGAGCCGCCCGCGGTGTCATTGCCAGGGTCGGTACCATCAAGGCGCGACTTGAATGTTTCCTGCATGTCGGCACCGGCACAAAAGCCGCGGCCCTCGCCGGTGAGCACGATACAGGCCACGTCCGGGTCATTGTTGGCGACGCCGAAGGCATGTGCCATTTCTTCGGCCATGCGCGGCGTCCATGCATTGAGCTTTTCAGGCCGCGACATGGTGACGACTCCGAGAACGCCATCACGCGCATAGGTTATCTGTGTGTAGTCCATTGCCACCTCCCCTGTTGCCCGTTTGGGCGGCCCGGCTTTTGATGCCAGGTCAACTTTGCTGGACCCAAGTCTAGCAAGTGGCAGGGTGGCGGCAAGGGGTGTTACGCCTGATGCTGCGCGACGTCTCTAGTGGTCGTCGGGGTGGCTGTGGGGTGCTGCGATGGGGTCGTCCGTAAACAGCCGCTCTTTCATCTCTTTGGCAAACTGCTCGTCATTGCGGCGCAGCCACTCCATCACCATCACGGCGTGCTCGATTTCCTCGTTCATGTTGTGAATGAGGATTTTCTTCAGCGCGTCGTCCGTGCACCCGTCGGCGCGCTGGCGATACCAGTCGGCGGCTTCCAGCTCTTCCATCAACGACACGATGGCACGATGCATGTTGAGCGTTTTCTCGCTCAGCTTCTCGATCGGTTCATGCAGACCTTCACTCGACATTCGCAAGGCTCCCGTAGTTGTCCGTCAGGCAAGGACGGTTTTGAAGTTGGTACGTGTGATGCGTGGGTACCCGGACAGCGACACTACCTCCGACAAGCCGGCTTTTGCCAGCATCGCGTCCACGGCCTTCTTGTCTGCGCCGCTGAGGCTTTCATAAAAGTCCAAGGGGCGTTGCATCATCCACAGATCAAACGTGAAGATGGCGCGCTCTGCCGTCACGCCGCCCAGCGTGAAAGCGTGCGTACCCAACGCGCGGGGAATCTCGGTGCCTGGCGACTGATCTTCAGCCCATGCGGTGAACGCCGCAGCGGTCTTTTCAAGCACCGGCAGATACTCGACAGCAAAACGGTTGAGCAGAGGAACGATCGTATCCGGCACGGTGTCGTTAGGCAGGAATGTGCCGCCGCGCGGTGTCGGCGGCTCAACCATCCGCTCCACCCAGCGCGCAACACGCGGCGCGGTCGCCTTCATCATTTCGCCGGATTTGGGGTCGCGGTAATTATGCGCATAAAGCGGACCTATAAGGCCGTAGTCGCCAATGGAAGGGCGCGAGCCGAACAGATAGTCGTGATGCTCGAAATGCGCACTCAGCTCCGCCAGCAGCGCCTCGTAGCTTTCCTCGATGGCGCTGCGGGTTTCAGGCAGCACACCCAGAAACGGCAGCGACCCACGAAACGGCCCGGCGCGCTTTTCGCCGATTTCACGCTGTTCCTGCGGCGTGGCATCGGGTGCAGACAGCGCGCCGAACTGGGTGAGGATCCAGTCCTCATTGTAGTTCCAGCGATAGTGCATGGCGGGCAGCTTCATCCACTCATCACCAAACACCTCGATGAGCAGGGCAGCCATTTTTTGCGCCGGGCCGCCTGGATAGACAGACGGGTCCGGGTCCAGCGTCTCGAAATGGTCGATGATCTCGGACGTGTCCTGTACGGTTTCATCCGTGTCCGTCACAAGCACGGGGATCACCGGCCAGCCGACGCGCGGCAGGATGATCTGCTTATAGACATCAACATTTGCCTGAACTTCTGTGTACGGAACCTGCTTCCAGTCCATATAGGCGCGCGCCTTGCCCGTGTAGAGGGAAATGGCGCCGCCATAGAGCGTGTTTTGAGGCATAGCAACCCAATCATCAGTGCTTCCCCGCGACTTGATCGCAGGGTCCAGAGCCATGTGGCACTGTATATTCGTGTAGCCCTGGGTCCCGCAGTCAAGCCGCGGAAAGGCAAGGACAGGAAAAGTCGGGATTACTCAGCCGCGTTCGCAGCCGCGACACCCCATTTGGCGCGGAAGAACTCACCGATGCGGCGATTGGCTTCGGCTGCTTCGGGCATGATGAAATGAAACATGTGAAACACGTGGATCATCTCGTCCCAGATTTCGAGCTTGGTCTCAACGCCTGCTGCCCTGGCGCGCTTGTCGAGCTCCTCTGAGTCACCCAGCAGCGTCTCGTGATCGCCCACCTGAATGAGCATTGGCGGCAGGCCCTTGAGGTCTGCAAAAAGCGGCGACACGCGCGGGTCGTCGGCGGGCAGACTGCCACGATACTTTGCGGCCATGTCCAGCAGGCCGTCCTTTTGCACCATTGGGTCCACGTCAGCGCGACTCTCAAGCGTCGGCGAATTGCCGGTGAGGTCCACCCATGGCGAGATGGGCGCCGCAGCAGCCGGAAGCGCCACGCCCTTGTCACGCAGGGCCACAAGCGTTGCCACTGTCAGGCCGCCGCCCGCACTGTCGCCGGAGATGGCGAGATTGGCAGCGTCATAGCCCTGGTCGAGCAGGAACTGGTATGCCGCAACCGCGTCGTCAATCGCTGCCGGGCACGCATCTTCCGGCCCCATGCGATAATCAATCACCAGCAGTTTCGCATTCGTTTCGCCCGCAATGGCTGCTGCCAGCGAGCGGTGGGTGACAGGCGAGCCGATGACGTAGCCGCCGCCATGCAGATACAGCACCGCGTGCTTGTCGGAGGCACCGGGCATCGACACCCATTCACCGGGCACGCCGTTGGCCGTCACGGGCTCGATGATGGCCCCCTCGGCAACCGGAAAACCGGCAGTAGCCGCCACCATGCCGTCGCGCTGCTCCTGCACAGTTTTCTCGCCTTCGGCAATGGGGGCTGCCGCCAAAATCTCCAGAACCTGCTTCAGACCTTCGCTCGCCATGATGCGTCTCCCTGTGTGTTTTGTTTGTATTCAAATGCTGTTGGGAAGCACCTTAGCCCGCGCGATGCACTTGTGCGACTCCGGCGTAACCGCTTGGGCGGCTTGCCTTTCAGCCACAACTCACTTCAGCTTCAAGGATATTTCTTGAGCAATAATATCATTTTTGCTATACACGCTGGCACGTGGTGGGAGATGCGTATGAAAGGCCTCGACATGACGAAGACACTTGAGGCCTATCGAAAAAAAGCGCTGACGGATCCGGCCATCAAAGCCGAGTATGACCGGCTTGCGCCCGAGTTCCGCATCGCCCGCGCCATCATCGACGCCCGAAAGACAGCCAAACTCACTCAGGGCGATCTCGCCACCCGCATGGGCACCACCCAGTCCGCCATCGCCCGCATGGAAAGCGGCCGCCAGATGCCAAGCACCACGACGCTGATGAAGGTGGCAGAAGCAACGGGTACGGAGCTTTTAGTGGGGTTTGGGTGAGAGTTACAACAGCGGAGCAATCGAATGAGTTATTGGCTCGACAAGCACTTTCCCGACCCAAAAATGATTCCCGACGCCAATCCTCAAGAAGTCGGCTGGGCAATTATCAACCATTTGACTTCAGAAGCTTCGGGTAGCCCAAAGCAGTGCTTGAACAACCTGCTCAGTGACGTTTTGAGAGTCTACAGAAACTCCGACATTCCAGAGTACGACTTGACGATGGCACTCGCAGAGGCTTGGGCATGGCTACAGTCAGAATGCTTGATTGTGCTGGACCCGACGCAAGTGACGACCAACACTTGGTATGTTCCCTCGCGACGAGCTTACGGCTTTGTCGGCAGCATGAACCTGCCAACATATCTCCGCTCTTCCGCGCTCCCAGCGGATCTTCTGCATCCTGTCATTCGAAAAAAGGCGCTGCCGATATTTCATAAGGGAGATATCGAAACAGCGGTCTTTTGTGCATTTAGAGAAGTCGAGGTTGCTGTGCGGGAGGCCAGCGGCTACGGATCAACCGACTATGGTAAGCCGATGATGCGCAAAGCGTTTGCGAAGGAGGCTGGGCCATTGACCGATAAACTTATGCCGATCGCAGAACAGGAATCACTCGCAGAATTGTTTGCTGGAGCAATCGGTTCGTATAAGAACCCAGCCAGTCATCGCACAGAGACTATCGAAGACGTCGGAGAGGCCGCAGAGATGATTGTCTTAGCAAGCCATCTTTTGCGGATAGTGGATGCAAGGAAGCGGCGCAAGGACAATACCTAGTCTGCGTTGCCAAAAAGGGCCGCTGAGTTTCCTCAGCGGCCCTTCTTGTTTTCCTCAATGACGCTTCTGCTTATTCAGCAGCGGCTGCCACCTTTGTGGCCGGGTTGAAGCGGCCGTAGAAAGTGTCGCCCTTGCTGGCCATGTCGCGCAGGAGGGCGTTGGGCTTGAAGCGGTCGCCGTATTTCTGGGCGAGCTTGTCGCATTCAGCAACGAACTTGTCTGTGCCCGTCATGTCGATGAGCGACAGGGGTCCGCCGGACCACGGCGCGTAGCCCCAGCCGAGGATGGCGCCGACATCGGCATCGCGGACATCTGTCACCACTTCTTCCTCGAAGCAACGTGCGGCTTCAAGGGCCTGAATGAACAGGAAGCGGTTCTTCAGTTCGTCGATGTCAACGTCATCGGCACCCTTGGTGTGCTCCACGACCTTGTGCAGGTCCGGCCACAGGCGTTTTTCGCCGCCCTTTTCAGCCGGCCAGTCGTAAAAGCCCTTGCCAACTTTCTTGCCGAGGCGGCCATGGGTAACAACCATCTCTTCGATGATCTTGTCCGCCGGGCCTTCGACATATTTGTCGCCCAGGTCTTTCTTGGTTTGCTGGCGCACCTTGTAGCCAAGGTCGAGCGACACTTCGTCGTTCAGGGCCAGCGGCGGCATGGGCATGCCGGTCATCTTGCCGACATTTTCAATGATGGCAGGCTCGATGCCTTCCGCCAGCATGGCGATGCCTTCACCCACATATGTGCCAAAGCAGCGCGAGGTGTAGAAACCGCGGCTGTCGTTGACGACGATGGGTGTCTTGCGGATCTGCGCCACATAATCCATCGCCTTGGCCAGCGTTTCATCATTGGTCTTTTCGCCCATGATGATTTCCACAAGCTGCATCTTGTCCACCGGCGAGAAGAAGTGGATGCCGATGAACTCCGCAGGCTTGCTGTATGCCTCGGCCAGACCGGTGATCGGCAGGGTCGAGGTGTTGGAGCCGTAGATGCCGCCCTTGGCGATCTTCGGTTCGGCCTTCTTGGTGACGTCGGCCTTGATGCCGCGATCTTCGAACACCGCCTCGATCACGAGATCGCAGCCTTCAAGATCATCGTAGTTGGTGGTGGGTTTGATCTTGCCGAGCAGAGCCGTCTTTTTCTCTTCGGTGGATTTGCCGCGTGAGATGGCTTTGTCGAGCAGGCCTTCCGAGTAGGCTTTGCCCTTGTCGGCATCGGCCTGATCCCGGTCAAGCAGCACCACGTCCATACCCGCCTGCGCGGACACATAGGCAATGCCTGCGCCCATCATGCCAGCGCCCAGAATGCCAAGTTTCCTGACTTCCCACTTGTCCACACCCTGCGGACGGCGCGCGCCCTTGGACAGTTCCTGCATGGAGAGGAACAGCGAGCGGATCATCGCCTTGGAGCGCGGGTCCATCATCAGCTTGGTCATGTAGCGGCTTTCAATCCGCAACCCGGCCTCGATGGGCACCTGAAGGCCTTCATAGACGCAGGACAGAATGTATTTCTGCGCCGGGTAGTTCTGGTGCGTGGTCTTGTTGAGCATCGCGTTGCCGATGACGAAGGTCTGGCTGCCGCCCTTGTCGTGCGGGCCGCCGCCGGGAACCCTGTAGCCCGGCTTGTCCCAGGGTTGCAGCGCTGCGGCCAGCACCTCGGGTCCGCGCTTGCCAAGCTTGATGGTTTCACCGGCCAGACCTTGCCTGATCCAGGCCTTGGCTTCGTCCACCAGCTTGTCTGCCGACACAACCTTGTTGACGATGCCGGCCTTGGCGGCCTTTTCAGGCGACAGGGCCTGCCCCTGCAGGATGAGCGGCAACGCTGCGGCCGCACCAATCATACGCGGCAGACGCTGGGTGCCGCCGCCGCCGGGCAGCAGGCCGACCTTTGACTCAGGCAGGCCAAGCTGTGCCTTGGGGGCATCCGCCACAAAGCGGGCGTGGCAGGCGAGCGCCACTTCAAGGCCGCCGCCAAGGGCCGTGCCGGTGAGCGCGGCTGCAATCGGCTTGCCGCAGCTTTCCATGCGCCGAAGCTGCATGTTGAACGCGATGTTGCCCTCGTACAGCGCCTTCACCTTGTCCTGTTCAGAGCCGCCGGAGCCGCCGCCCGCGCTTGAGCCCATCATGGACAGATCGGCACCAGCGCAGAACGCGTTTTTGCCGGATGTAATAACCAGGCCCTTGATGGCGTCGTCGGAGGCGACCTTTTCAATGATGTCGGCCAGATCCTTCATGGACGACTGGCTCAGCACATTCATTGAGCGGTTGGGCATGTCCCAGGTGGCAACGGCAATGCCGTCACCATCAACTTCAAATCCAAAGTTTTCGTATGTAGCCATTTCAATATGCTCCGTTTGCGGAGGTTTTCATAACCCGCTTTGCGTGGCGCGTTCACCCCACCCCGGCCCGCCCCATCAAGGGGAGGGTGTTTTGGGTGGTGGCGTATGCGTCCTCCCTCCCCCTTGCGGGGAGGGCTGGGCGGGGATCAGAAAAACCGTTCCGTTAAACCCGTTCGATGATTGTGGCGGTCCCCATGCCCGCCCCAACGCACAGCGTTGCAAGCGCGGTGTTGAGGTCGCGGCGTTCGAGCTCATCAAGCACCGTGCCGAGGATCATGGCGCCGGTGGCCCCAAGCGGGTGACCCATGGCGATGGCACCGCCGTTCACATTCATCTTCTCGTGGTCGATGTCCAGCGCCTGCATCATGCGCAGCACCACCGACGCAAAGGCTTCGTTGAGTTCGTAAAGATCAATGTCGTCAACGTTCATACCGGCTTTTTTCAGCGCCTTGCGCGATACGTCGGCAGGGCCGGTAAGCATGATGCACGGCTCGGAGCCGATGGAGGCCATGGTGCGGATTTTCGCACGCGGCTTGAGGCCAAGCGCCTCGCCCATCTCCTTGGTGCCCAGCAAAATGCCGGCAGAACCATCAACAATGCCTGACGAGTTGCCGGCGTGATGCACGTGGTTGAGCCGCTCGACTTCCGGGTAGCGATCGGTTGCCACTCCATCAAAAGCAAACTCGCCAAGCGACGCAAAGGATGGATTGAGCGCGGCCAGCGACTGCATGGTGGCGTCGGGGCGAATGTGCTCGTCCCGGTCCAGAATGGTCAGACCGTTGATGTCCTTCACCGCCATCACAGACTTGTCGAAATAACCATTGTCCCAGGCGTTCTGTGCGCGCTTCTGGCTCTCGACGGCGTAGGCATCCACGTCATCGCGGCTAAAGCCGTATTTGGTGGCGATCAGGTCCGCACCAATGCCCTGAGGCGTGAAATAGGTCTTGAGGGCAACGGCTGGGTCAGACGCCATGGCACCGCCTGAAGCGCCCATGCCAACGCGGCTCATGCTTTCGATGCCGCCGCCGATGGCCATGTCGGCCTCACCGGACATCACTTTGGCAGCCGCCATGTTGGTCGCTTCAAGGCCCGATGCGCAAAAGCGGTTGATCTGCACGCCTGCGGTTGTCTGCGCGTAGTCGGCATTCATCACCGCCACGCGGGCGATGTTGGAGCCCGCTTCGCCGACAGGGTCCACGCAGCCCATCACAACATCATCCACTTTTGATGTGTCGAGATCGTTGCGATCACGCAGCTCTTTCAATACCTGCGTCGCAAGTTCAAGCGCTGTCACTTCATGCAGTGCGCCGTCTGACTTGCCTTTGCCGCGCGGGGTGCGGACGTGATCGTAAATGTAGCATTCAGCCATTTTGAGGCCTCCCTGTTGGCTTGTAAATCTGAAACTTGATCCGTAAACTGATTATTCAACTACAGCGTGCGCGAGATCAGGATTTTCTGAACCTCGTTGGTACCGCCATAAATCTTCTGCACGCGGGCATCGCGATACATGCGGGCAATCGGGTATTCGTTCATGTAGCCGTAGCCACCGAAAAGCTGCAGGCATTCGTCAATGACTTCACACTGCATGTCGGAGACCCAGTACTTGGCCATGGATGCGGTCGCTGCATCCAGCTTGCCCTCAAGCAAAAGGCCGGTGCAGTAATCGCAAAACACCTTGGCGACCGTTGCCTTGGTCTTGCATTCGGCCAGCTTGAACTGGGTGTTCTGGAAGTCGATGATGGCTTTGCCAAACGCCTTGCGCTCTTTCACATAGGCGATGGTTTCGTCCAGCGCTGCCTCCATGGCGGCTACGCCCTGAAGGCCGATCTGCAGTCGTTCGGAGGGCAACTGCTGCATCAACTGAATAAAGCCCTTGCCTTCTTCGTTGCCAAGCAGGTTGGACGTTGGAATGCGGACATTGTCAAAAAACAGTTCGGACGTGTCCTGGCTCTTCTGACCGATCTTGTCGAGGTTGCGGCCACGCTTGAAGCCTTCCACCTCATCGGTTTCGACAATCATCAGCGACGTGCCTTTGGCACCTCCTTCCGGATTTGTCTTGGCGACAACAATAATCAGGTTGGCGGTCTGGCCGTTGGTGATGAAGGTCTTGGAGCCGTTCACCACATACTCGTTGCCGTCGAGCTTGGCGGTGGACTTGATCGACTGCAGGTCGGAGCCGGTACCCGGCTCGGTCATGGCGATGGCGCCAACGAGTTCGCCAGTGGCCATTTTGGGCAGCCACTTCTGCTTTTGCTCTTCGGTACCGTATTCGTTGATATAAGGCGCGATAATCGCGTTGTGGAGCGATGCACCAAAACCTGCAATGCCCTTTTTGCCCATCTGGTCGATGATGATGGCTTCGTGCGCAAACGTACCGCCGCCGCCGCCATATTCCTCCGGCATGGATGCACACAGGATTCCCGCTTCGCCGGTCTTGTACCAGGCATCGCGATCAACAATTTCCTGCTTCTCCCACTTCTCAACGTGGGGCGCCAATTCCTTTTCAAAGAACTTGCCGACCGAGTCAGAAAAAATCTGCAGGTCTTCGGTCATCCAGGCTGGTGTTTCGACTTGAAGTGACGACATTCCCAAGTGTCTCCCGATTGGTGTTTTATGTATCTAGAAAGCGGATGCCGCGAGCGCCATCACCTCATCTGACCCGGCCTTGATGGCAGTCAGGTGGGTGCCGGTCTGCGGCAGAATGCGTTTGACGAAGTAGCGGCCCGTGACGAGCTTGGTTTCGTAATATGTCTTGTCACCGCCACCGTTCGCCAGGCCGTCATGCGCGGCTTTGGCCATCTGCGCCCACATCAGGGCAATGGCGGTGAGAGCAAACAAATGCAGGTAGTCTGCCGAGCCGGCACCGGCGTTGTCCGGGTTCTCCAGCGCATTCTCCATGAACCACATGGTGGCTTCTTCAAGCTGTTTGCGGGCGTCACCCAAAGGCTCCAGGAACTCCGTCATGGAGGCGTCGTCCTTGTTGGCGGCAACGAAGTCATCAACCTCCTTGAAGAACGAAAACACGGCGCGCCCGCCCTTTGAGGCGAGCTTGCGGCCCACAAGGTCCAGCGCCTGAATGCCGTTGGTGCCTTCATAAATCATCGCAATGCGCGCATCGCGCACAAACTGTTCCGCGCCCCACTCCTTGGTGTAGCCCGAGCCGCCATACACCTGCTGGGCCTCCACCGCGTTGGCAAAACCCTTGTCGGTGAAATAGCCCTTCACGATGGGCGTCATCAGGCCCATCAGATCGTCCGCCTTCTGACGGGTTTCCTCGTCTTCGGCTTTTTCAGCGAGGTCGCCCCACAACGCCGTCCACACCAACAAGGCGCGGGCTCCTTCGTTGAACGCGCGGATATTCATCAGCATACGGCGCACATCAGGATGAACAATGATCGGATCCGCCGGACCGTCCGGGTTCTTGGGGCCCGTCAGGGCGCGGCCCTGCAACCGGTCCAGCGCAAAGTCGCGGGCGTTCTGATACGCCACTTCGGACTGCGAGATGCCCTGCATCCCCACGCCAAGCCGTGCTTCATTCATCATGGTGAACATGGCCTTGAGGCCCTTGTTTTCCTCACCCACAACCCAGCCCGTCGCGCCGTCATAATTCATCACGCAGGTGGCATTGCCGTGGATGCCCATCTTCTCCTCAAGGCCACCGCAGGCAAGCGTGTTGCGGTCACCAAGGGAGCCGTCGTCGTTGACCAGAAACTTGGGCACGACAAAAAGCGAAATGCCGCCGACACCATCAGGCGCGCCTTCGATGCGGGCCAGCACCAGATGAATGATGTTGTCTGCCATCGAGTGCTCGCCTGCAGAAATCCAGATTTTCTGGCCGGTGATCGCGTAGGAGCCATCGCCGTTGGGCACAGCTTTTGTGCGCAACATGCCCACATCGGTGCCGCAATGCGGCTCGGTGAGGTTCATGGTGCCGGTCCACTCGCCGGACACGAGCTTGGGCAGGTAAAGGTCCTTGAGCTCATCAGAGCCATGATGGGTGAGCGCGGAATATGCGCCGTGGCTCAACCCCGGATACATGCCAAACGACATGTTGGCGGACGACACCATCTCATTGAACAGAACACCGATGGTATTTGGAAATCCCTGCCCGCCATAATCAGGCGAACACACAAGCGACGGCCAGCCACCCTCGACCAATTGCTGATAAGCTTCCCGAAAGCCGTCCGGCGTTTTTACTTCACCGTCTTTCAGGACACAGCCCTGCTCATCGCCCACCTTGTTGAGGGGTTGCAGCACTTCTTCCGAGAACTTGGCAGCCTGTTCCATGATCTGGCTGACCAGGTCAGGTGTGGCTTCGGCAAAACCCGGAAGGTTGGAATAGCGCGACAGGTCCAGTACTTCGTGCAGCAAAAAGCCGTATTCGTGCGTCGGGGCTTTGTAGGTCGGCATGGGGAAGCTCCTTTGTGCCGGCAGCGCGCAGATGAAACAGACGTGTGAAACAGACGTTGCGCCGCGCGACGGCAAATACAAGTGGGGTCGGGACTGGCCGCTGCGAGGCGACAGGGCGTTTGTCTAGGTGCCCGCACCGTCTGATCTATTCGCCAGCTCGCCTTCGACAAACGCAATGCCGTTTTGCAGCAGGTCAATCGACTGCTCAATGTCGGTGCGCTGGGCCTTCAGCTTGGCGATCTGGGCAGCGTATTTTTCACGCGCCAGTTCAAGTTGCTTGGTGAAGCCGTCCCGCAAATCATACAGATCAATGATTTCGCGGATTTCCGTCAGCGTGAACCCAACGCGCTTGCCGCGCAAAATAAGCTGGAGCCGCGCGCGGTCGCGGGTGGAATAGACCCGCGTCTGACCTTCGCGCGCGGGATGCAGCAGGTCTTTGTCTTCATAAAAGCGGATCGCGCGCGTCGTGATCGAGAACTCATCGGCCAGTTGCGTGATGGAAAATGTCGGCCCGTCCGCATCATGGCCCGGCTCACCGGGACGTGCGGCATGGGGGGGAAGCTCATTGTTGGTTGTCTGGGTTTCCACGGGAACACCGCCTTACGCCATTGCGACCATATTGCGACCATCTGCGCTCATTGACGCAGCGCTCTTGGTGAGCGAGGCGGACTCTAGGTTCCGTTGACGTAAACGTCAACACTGAGTTCAAAAACAAAACGGACGAATTTTTCCAACTGCCCGCAGCCGGTGGTTTGGACCCGCACGGTGGTCCATAGTGCGGGCGCAAATAAGGTCAGGATCGTCAGAAATGCCGTTGTTTTTAGTCCTTTCGTCCCTGCGGATGCCGACATGGCTTTTCGCGACATGGCTGTTCGCGACATGGCTTTTCGTATGTACAGGCCTGCTTACGCTGGGCATGGGTCTGGGGCCGGCAAGGGCACAAGAGCCTACCGAAACACAACCAGCAGACGTCCAGACCTCCGACGAGGTGCCGGTTGAGGAGCCTGAGACAGAGGCCATAAGCGAATTGCGTCAGGCGCTCTACAAGGCGGTGAATGCCACGCGGGCATCCGCGGGGGCACGGCCGGTCGATCGGGATTCAGGGTTTGAGTCTGTCGTGCGGGCCCATGCGCGCGACATGGTGGCGCGCACATATATGGCCCATCGCTCGCCAGACGGCGACGGCCCCCGCGAACGGGTATTGGCGCGTTTCCCAGACTTTTTGGGCATTGCCGGTGAAAACATCGCCATGCGCACTCATAGAGAGGGCGAAAGCGCTGCGGATACGGCCACAGCCGCTGTTGAGGCGTGGATGGACAGCCCGCCCCACCGCAAAAACCTGCTTGATCAGCGCCACGGCTTCGCAGGCATTTCCGCTGCTGACAACGGGCGGGCAATTTATATTGTGATGCTGCTGACCAGCGAACCCTCACTGCGGCCGCCCGAACCTGACCCAATACCGCAACCCAGGCCGGAGTCGGATGCGGCTGACACCGGGCAATCAATCGATGAGCCAGTCTCCCTTGACCCCCAATTGCCTGACAACAGGGGCGAAAACGCGCCTGAAACTGCCGGTTCGCCCGCACCGGGGTCATAGGCGCGTTAACACCTTCTTTACCTAGCGGTAACTAGCATTAACGAAATCGCGGCGTGACCGGTTTCGCGGGCAGCCGTTTTCGTTCATTTGCCGCTGCCATCTCCACATATTGGGGGTGCGGCGCATCCTTTACACAAGACTCACCTATGAATACCTTCCGAATCAAAGAGGGCGGGCACGATTCGGATGAAAGCTGGGGTTCCCTGGAGCGTAAAGGGCATAGAGCCCGAAGCGCGCGAAGCTGCGAAAATCGCAGCGCGTCGCGAAGGGAAGACTCTTGGCCAGTGGCTCAATCAGAAAATCATCGACGCATCGGACGAGGAAGACGCAGAGTTTGCTGCCGACCCATCGTTCGGCTCGCCTGCGTCCCAAGCGGGAACCAGTATGCCACAGCAGGCACTACAGATAGATTTCAGTCCCGTGACTGATGCGTTACGCGACCTCGTTCACCGGCTTGAACGGTCGGAACGGCGGAGCGAAAACGCACTGACCGGACTTGATGAAACGCTGGCAGACATGGCCACGCGGCTGGAACGCACCGAGCGGATCAGTCGCGAACCCGTGTCCGCGCTCGACGGCACACTGGGCGAGTTGCGCGAGCGGCTGGAAAAATCAGAACGGGGTCTTGAGCGCGCCGAGCTTTTGAACACCGATGCCATGCGCACCGTTGAGCGCGGTCTGCGGGCGATCTCAAACCGTCTTGAAGAAACCGAACGCAGGGCAGAAGAAGCCACCCGGCGCGTGGCCTCTGCCAGTTCTGAAACACCTGAAACCGTCCGCAGCCTGCAGGCTGCGCTAAGCGACCTCACCCGTCGGCTGGACGGTGCTGAAACCGCCGCGCAGGCGGCCCGCGAACAAGCATCGCAGGCCGTCGCCGTTCTCAACAATCGTGGCGGTGCCAGCGACGATGCAGTGGCCGCCCTTGAGCGTGCCATCGGCAACGTGGTGGACCACATCGAAGCATCTGACGCGCGCACGGCCAAGGCCATGGCGGCGCTGCGCGAAGATCTGGAAAAAATCGAGAAGGCTTCGAACGAGGCCAAGCCATCTGTCAGCGTTGAGGCCATCAAGTCGCTGGAAACCACGATTGCGGCCCTGCAACAAAACATCGCCGAGGTTGGCGGGCGGCTGGGTCAGGTTGAAACCAACGCCAGGCGCGACGTGGACCAGATCGCCGGTGCCATCGACGATATGGGCGGGCGTCTGGACAAGGTGCGGGACGCGGCCGTGACAGCTGCGGTGGAAGCCGCACGCAGCGAAGGCGGCGCAGCAACCCAGCTTGTGTCGCAGCTTGAACAGCGGGTGGACGCAACCGTCAAACGCCTTGAAACGTCAGAACAGCAAAGCGCGCAGGCGATTCACACCATCGAAACGAGCGTCAGCGACATCGCCGGGCAGATGCGCGAGATCGCAGACATTGGCACGGGCGGCAAGGCGATGTTCGCGGAGCCTCTGGCAGCCCTTGAAACCGCCATTGATGAAATGGCCGCACGGCTGCAAACCACTGACCAACGCTCCGCCAAGGCGCTGGCGAAGGTGGAAGAAGTGTCCGACGAATTGCTGCGCAAGATAGAGACGGGCGGCAACACCGGCGACATTCAAAAAATCAGGGCGAGCGTCGAAAATGTTGACGCGCGCCTTAATCTGATTGAAGCGCAGGGCCGTGGCGGCGCAAACGGCCAGGAGCTTGGTTTTATGGGCGCAACCGCGTCCACAGCACAACCTGCACCGCCGCCGATGCCCGCCCAAGGCGGCTGGACAGCCGATCAGGACGACGCGCCCTTCGGGCCGCCGCCGCCTGCGTTTGGTCGTGATGAAATGGACGGCTCCCCCTTTGGACCACCACCCCCCGACGCATCGCAAATGGGCGCGCCACCGTTTGCGCCACCGTTTGCATCACCGTCCGCAGGTGCTTCTGCGCACGGGCCCGGTATTGGTAAGCCACCATTTGCGTCAGATGGTGCAGGCGCACCGCCTCGCAATGATTTTCTGGAGTCCGCGCGTGCCGCGGCCCGCGCTGCCGCTGGGACACCTGGCAATGACGGGGCACGCTCTCCCTTTGCCGAAGATGGTGCACAAAACAGTGGCCCATTTGCTGGCAACAAGAAATCGCTTGCCCTCATTGCCGCCGTTGTGGGCGTGCTGGCCATTGCCGGACTGGTGTTCGTGATGATGGGCGGCGGACCACAGGAAGTTGCAGGACCGCCCGATGACGTGACTGTCCCGGCTGACGCAATGGCGTCACTTGATGACCCCGCCACTGACGCACCTGTTGGCGATGCAGCCACCAATGAGCCTTCGGACACTGATGAGCCTTCAGTCACCGAAGCGGCATCCACAGCTGAGGACGACGCAGCATCAGACGATACGGCAAGCGATACAGCGTCAAGTGGCCTGCCGGATGTAACCCGTGCGCCAGCGCGCGAGTTGCCGGACGTGGTGACACCGGCTCAGGCATCTGCCGAAGCTGCAACACCGGGATCATCCATCTCCGGCCCCACATCCATCACGCCGCGCCAGGAAGTTGATGTGGCGTCGCTGCCAACACCCTCAGCACCTGCAGCCGCGCCAACACCCACCCTGCCAGCCCCCACCCTGCCAGCACCGGCACGACAGACACTGCGCGAAGCGGCTGCGGAAGGCGACGCCGCCGCCCAGTACGAGATCGGCCAGCGCTACGCCAACGGTGCCAGCGGGCTGCCACAGGATAATGAGCAGGCCGCATTCTGGCTGACCCGCGCCGCTGAACAGGGCCTGGCCCCTGCACAATACCGCCTGGGCACAATGTTTGAAAAAGGTCTGGGCGTTCCTGAGAACCCCACCAGAGCCCGCACCTGGTATGAAAGCGCCGCCGCACAGGGCAACGTCAAGGCGATGCACAATCTGGCCGTGATGCAGGCCGAAGGGGCCGGTGGCCCACAAGACTTTGCCGCTGCCGCGCGCAGCTTTAATGCGGCCGCTGCTCACGGCCTGGCAGACTCACAATACAATCTGGCCATTCTGCATGAGCGCGGTCTCGGCGTCGAACGTGACCTGGCGGAAGCCTACAAGTGGTTTGCCATTGCCTCTGCCAACGGCGACGCCGACGCAGGCGTGCGGGCTGAGGCGCTTAAAAACTCCGTTGATGCGGCGAAGCTGGTGGACGCTGAGTTGTCCGCCCGCACCTATACGCCGCGTGCGGCCGACCCGGCCGCCAACGAAGTGAGCTGGCAGGCATCCCTCACACCGCCAGCGCTGGTGCGTGAAGCCCAGCGCCTGCTGGGGGCGCTTGGCTATGATGCCGGTCCCGCCGATGGACAACCTGGTGAGCGCACGCTGGATGCCGTGCGGGCGTTTGAGCGCGACAAGGGTCTGGCCGTGACCGGCCGCATTGATGAGCGCCTTCTCAACGCGCTGCAACAGGCGGAACTCTAGTTCGTCAGCCGACCCGCAATGCCGACCCAAAATGCCGACCCACAATGGTGTAACGGGCCGGCTGGTTTGCGTAGCTGTAAGCCTGCAGGTGTGCTAGCAAGGTTGTATCTGGTGCCGCAGCCAGAACGCAGTGTTGCGGCGACAAAACAAAAATCAAACACGGTCGAACCTCAGGGTGCAGATTTACCTCCCCATCGCCGAGATGTCAGTCAATGCATTTGTATTGCTGGGGCTTGGCGGTGCGGTCGGGTTCTTGTCGGGCATGTTCGGCGTCGGTGGCGGTTTTTTGATGACGCCGCTGCTCATCTTTACCGGCATTCCGCCTGCCGTCGCCGTTGGCACGGAAGCTGTGCAGATTGTAGCCACCTCCATGTCGGGCGTGCTGGCCCATTGGCGGCGCAAGGCCGTTGATTTCAAGATGGCCGGGGTGCTGCTTGCAGGCGGCGCGGTCGGCTCGATCATCGGCGTGGCAATCTTCAGTGCATTGCGCTCGCAGGGCCAGATAGACCTGTTTATTTCGCTCGCCTATGTGCTGTTTCTGGGTGTTATCGGCGCACTGATGATGAACGAAAGCGTGCGCGCCATTCGCGCAACACGCGCCGGGCGCTCTGTCTCTGCGCGACGTCCCGGCTCGCATGTGTGGATACACGGGCTGCCGCTCAAAATGCGCTTCCGGCGCTCGCGGCTCTACATCTCAGCCATTCCGCCACTGCTGATCGGCCTCGCGGTCGGCATTCTGGCAGCCATCATGGGCGTTGGCGGTGGCTTCATCATGGTACCGGCCATGATCTATCTGCTGCGTATGCCCACTAATGTTGTGGTGGGCACATCGCTGTTTCAGATCATGTTCGTGACGGGCCTGGCGGCCATCATGCATGCGACGCTCAACCAGACAGTGGACATTGTGCTGGCGCTGCTGCTGCTGGTTGGCGGTGTCATCGGTGCACAACTGGGTGTGCGTGTCGGCCACAGGCTGCGCGGCGAGCAACTGCGCGCGCTGCTGGCGCTGCTTGTGTTGGCCGTTTGCGCACGGCTGGCGTGGGATCTGGTGGCAACACCGGATGACCTCTACACCGTGATGATCGGAACGGGCCTGTGATCCGGCTTGCGCACATAGCTGCTGGCCTGGCAGGCGTTGCCCTGTTTGCCACAGGTGCCTTTGCGCAAACTCCTGCTGTCCAGCCTGGCGTGCAGCCTGGTGCTGCCGGTGAAGCCGTGGTGGCAGACCTGAGCGAGAAGCTTATTGCCATCACCTCCAATTTCACCGGCGCGGAGCTGTTGCTGTTTGGCAATGTGGATGCGCCGGACGGCGTGACCCCCGCCCTTCAGCGCGATGTGGTTGCGGTGGTGCGAGGGCCATACGAACCGTTGACCATTCGCCGCAAGCAACGCATTGCGGGCGTATGGGTCAACACCGACGCGCGGGATGTGCCCGCAGCACCGGGCTTCTATCATGTGGCCAGTACGCGCCCCCTCAACCAGATCGCCAAGCCTGAGGTTTTCGCAGACGCACAGATCGGGCTATCTGCACTCGACATAAGTTCTGACCAGACGACCAATGCAGCCCTTCCCGCCGCCTATCAGGAGGCGGTCCTGCGTGCCAAGCTGCGCGAGGGCCTGTATGCGCAGGCCCCCGGCTCCATCACGTTCGTTGGCCCATCGCTGTTTCGCGCTGAAATTGCCCTGCCCGCCAATGTCCCGGTGGGCTCATACATTGCCACCGTTTATCTGATGCGTGACGGGGCCATTACCGGGCAGCGGTCGATCAATCTCATCATCAACAAATCAGGCCTTGAGCGGCTGCTGTACAATTTTGCCCAGCAAACACCCTTCTTCTATGGCGTCGCCGCCGTACTGATTGCGCTCCTGGCGGGCTGGATTGCCGGAACGGTTTTCCGCGAGCGTTAACCAAAGCAGGCCACCCTCCCCCACCGCGCAGCTATCACGCGACTTTGAGGCGCATCGCGCACCACATCCGTTTTAGGCTAGGCAAGAGCGTCACTCACCGCAGGATACAGCGCACCTTCCCATGGACACCGGCAGCATCACCTATCTGGCGGCCTTTGCAGGCGGGCTCATCAGCTTTTTGAGCCCGTGCGTACTGCCGCTTGTACCCGCCTATCTCAGTTATATGGCCGGCACCACGTTTGAGGCCCTGCAGGAGAACGACGACGCTGTGACCCGTCGCACGGTCATCGGGGCGGCCGGTTTTGTGCTTGGCTTTTCAACCGTATTTGTGGCGCTGGGCGCAACAGCGTCGGTGATCAGTCCCCTGATCCTCGCCAATAAAGTGATGATCGGCTACATCGCCGGGGCGGTGATCGTGATTTTGGGCCTGCACTACATGGGCCTGTTTCGCATTGCCCTGCTGGACCGCGAAATGCGCATGATGCCTGCCACGCTGGGTGGCCCTGCAGACGGTGCTGCGGCTGATCCGCCTTCCCCCGCCATGCAGGCGCTGGCACCTTATGGTATCGGCCTCGCCTTCGGGTTTGGCTGGACGCCCTGCATCGGACCAATTCTGGCGACCATTCTTTCCATCGCCGCCAGCCGCGATGACCTGGCCTATGGCGTATCGTTGCTCAGCGTTTATTCGCTGGGGCTGGGGCTGCCGTTCATGATGGCTGCCCTTGGCGTGCGCACGTTCCTGGCGTTCTCGCAGCGCTTCCGCAAACACATGCACAAGGTCGAGATCGCCGCGGGTGTTTTGCTGGTTGGCACGGGCTTGCTGATTTTCTTCGGCTCACTCGAAACCATTGCTTATTGGTTGATAGACTTGTTTCCTGTGCTCGGACGGCTTGGCTAGCATGTGCTGCTGCCAACCCATGCCGGGGGGCATGAGGCGGGCCGGGGCCAATTGGGGAAACAACCGATGACCGATCACGACACCGAGATTGCCGACGATCCGCGCGACCCGGCGCAGCCGCCGCGTGCTGCCGCGCTGCTTGGCTATGCGGGCGTCATTCCGTTTGTCGCCACGGCGGTCATCATATTTTTCCTGTATCCGCGCGATGAGGCACAAATTGTCCTCACCTATCAGATTGCCTATGGCGCGGTGATCCTGTCGTTTCTGGGTGGCATCCGCTGGTCACTCGCCATGCTGTTTCCAGAAGACGAAGCGTTGCTGAAACGGCTGGCGCTCTCGGTGGTGCCGTCAATTGCTGCATGGGCTGCCCTGTTTGTGCCGCCGATCTGGGGGCTGGTCATCCTCATTGCCGCATTCTGGGGACAGGCAGGCTCGGATGTTCGCGCAACGCGACTGCACGAAGCACCGCAATGGTATGGCGGCTATCGGGTGCGGCTGAGCATCCTTGTCATCGGCGCACTGGTGTTAAGCGTGCTGGGAATTGTCTTGCGGAGCTAGGCGACACTTCATCGCGCACAAGCCGGGACGAAGGCATGGGATATACCTGCGTATCCCCCATCAGCCAGGCGCTGAAGCCCATATCAAACAAGGGCGCGAAGGCCTGATCCAGCACATTGAGGTTGCCAGTATAGGCACCGAAGGCGGGCATCACCAGTCGCGTGCCGTCTGACACAAAACATCGCCGCCTGAGACGACGCCCGCGCTGGCGCACAACGCCGCACGGGTGCAGGTGGCCGGATATTTCGCCGGTTGCCGGCGCAGCAGCAGGCTCATGACGCAGCAGCAAACGGCCGATGTTCATTTCTTCGGTGGCCATGCCGCCAAGCGCGCCGCCATCCACCAGACCTTCATGATTACCCGCGATCCAAACCCAGGTGTGGGCCCGGGTCATGGCGGTCAGCGCATCGCGGTCAGCAGCGGCAAGACGGTGCGGGGCGTCAGGATCGTGAAAACTGTCGCCCAGACTGACAATACGCGCGGGCTGATACTTTCGGATAACACGCGCCAGCCTCTTGAGAGTTGCCCGCGTATCATACGGCGGCAACGCAATACCGCGCCGGGCATAGGACGAACCTTTTTCAAGGTGCAGGTCCGACACAATCAGCGTGTCGTGCGCGGGCACATGCAATGCTCCCGTCACATCCGGCACCAGCCGTTCACCGCACACAGTAATCATCACTAAATCCGTCAGATCAGCCGCATCGCGTCTTCAATCAACTGGTCGGATGCTTCCGCCAGCAGGCTTTCATTTGCCGCACCCGCCACCTGCTCCTTGCCGATTTCAAGCATGACAGGCACTGCCAGCGGCGACACACGCTCCAGACGCTTTACCACGATTCTGTTTTTGATCCGTGCCAGCAGCGCCGCCAGCCGTCCAAGATCAAGCAATCCCGACGACGCATCCGCCCATGTGGCCTGCATCAAAATATGGTCCGGCTCATGCTCCCGCAGCACGTCATAGATCAGGTCTGATGAGAACGTCACCTGGCGGCCTGATTTTTCATGCCCCGGAAAGCGCCGCTCTATCAGCCCTGCAATGACCGCGCAGTTCCTGAAGGTCCGTTTGAGCAGATAACTCTCCGCAAGCCATGCCTCCAGATCATCCCCCAGCATGTCCTCATCAAACAGATCGCCAAACATGAATGCACCCTGCTCGGCCATCATCCCCGGATCACGCAGGCACCATATGGCCAGGGCATATTCGCTGGCGACAAACCCCATTGGCCGCGCGCCGTAGCGCTCCAGACGGCGTGTCAGCAACATGCCCAGCGTCTGGTGTGCCAGCCGACCGTCAAACGGATACATCACCATATAAAACTTGTCCGCACGCGGAAAGATTTCCACCAGCAGTTCGCCATATTTGGGCAGTACCGATCGGTATTGCTGGATTTTAAGCCAGTCAGACACCTGGTCGGGCAGGCCCTTCCAGTAGGCCGGGTCGGACATCATCTGGCGCACCCGGTCTGCCAGATAGGTGGAGAGCGGAAACTTGCCGCCGTAGTAGGAGGGGATGGCAGGGGTATCGTCGCGGGTCCGGGAGGCAAGCGCGTGCTGCTCCTGAATACCCTCAAAGCGCAGCACCTGCCCGGCAAACAAAAAAGTATCGCCGGGGGCAAGCTGCTCAATGAAGTATTCCTCTACCTCGCCGAGCACAGGACCGCCCCGGCTGGTGCGGTTGCCTCTGCGCACCAGACGTACCCGCATCATCGGCGCTTCAACGATGGTGCCCACATTCATGCGGTAGCGTTGCGCGATGGACGGGTGCGCCAGCCGCCACAGGCCATCCGGGTTCTGCCGCAGCCGGGCAAACCTGTCGTAGCTCTTGAGGGCATAGCCACCGGTGGCGACAAAGCTGACGGCCTGATCGAAAGTTGCGCGCGGCAGATCGCGGTACGGTGAGGCTGAAATTACATCCTTGTACAGAATATCTGCATCAAAGGGCGCGGCACAGGCGATACACAGAATGTGTTGTGCCAAAACATCGAGCGCGCCTGCGCGGTCAACATCACCGTCCTGCGTGGCTGTTTGTGCCGCCTCGCGAGCGGCCTCGCATTCCAGCACTTCAAAACGGTTGGACGGCACAAGCAGCGCCTTGCTGGGCTCATCCAGCCGGTGATTGGCACGGCCGATACGTTGCAACAAGCGGCTTGCCCCCTTGGGCGCACCGATATTGATCACCAGATCAACGTCGCCCCAGTCGATGCCCAGATCAAGCGTTGAGGTGCATACGACGGCGCGCAACGTGCCTTTGGCCATCGCGGCCTCAACCTTGCGGCGTTTTTCCGGTGCCAGCGACCCATGATGCAGCGCGATGGGCAGCGACTGTTCGTTGAGGTGCCACAACGCCTGAAACACAAACTCCGCCTGGCTACGCGTGTTGACGAACACCAACACCAGCTTGTTGTCACAGATCACATCATAGACTTCGCGCATGGCAT
The DNA here is from genome assembly GCF_040219635.1 of Pyruvatibacter sp. NCBI lineage: Bacteria > Pseudomonadati > Pseudomonadota > Alphaproteobacteria > Hyphomicrobiales > Parvibaculaceae > Pyruvatibacter > Pyruvatibacter sp. The sequence goes on along the minus strand of NZ_JAVJSC010000003.1, from coordinate 1,020,595 downwards.
GGCGCGATGAGTGACCTGACCAGGGAATGCGCTCCTTGCTGGCGAGGATCGAGACATTGGGCGTGGCACCCCCCTCGCCCACCACAAGGTCTGCCAGGGCATCGTCAGTACCGTCCTGCGGCACCAGATACCGCCGCAGACGCTCCGGGTTTTCAACTGTCGCAGACAAGCCGGTCATCCGCACGGCAGGTGACAACCGACGGAGCTGTGAAAGCCCCAGCGCCAGCAGGTCGCCGCGTTTGGACGGCGCCAGCGCGTGCAGCTCATCAAGCACTACGACCTTGAGCCCACCAAAAAACCTGTCGCTGTCGGTGTAGGACAGCAACAACGCAAGTTGCTCCGGGGTGGTCATCAAAATGTCAGGCGGGTCCCGGCGCTGGCGCTGACGGCGGTTCTGCGGCGTGTCGCCGGTTCGGGTTTCAACGCGCACATCAAGACCCATTTCGGTGATAGGCGCTTCCAGATTGCGCGCCACATCTACTGCCAGCGCCTTGAGTGGCGAGAGATACAGCGTGTGCAGGCGGCGCGTCTGGCCCGGCTTGCGTGTGCCCTGCGCCGCAATCTCAATGAGGCTGGGCAGAAAGCCGGCCAGCGTTTTGCCCCCGCCCGTTGGCGCGATCAAAAGTGCTGACCGCCCCTCAAGTCCAGCCCTGGCAAGCGCAAGCTGATGCGCTCGTGGTGCCCAGCCACGACTGACAAACCACTTCGCAAACTTTGCCGGCAGAGGCGCTGCACCTTCACCTGAGACAGACATGGCGGGAACAGTTGAGGACATGGGTCAGGAGCAGAATTTTCAATTTGGGCATTGGGTTCCTGTAATGTTCGCCTAGATTGAGCCTCATGACCATCGCTGCCGACAAATTACTGCATCCGCGCCCTGAGGGCCTGTATTGCCCGCCGGGGGATTTTTATGTGGACCCTGTGCGCCCGGTGGATCGCGCGGTGATTACCCACGGTCATGCGGACCACGCGCGCGCAGGGCACAGGGCCGTGCTGGCAACACCTCAAACGCTTGCCATCATGGCAGAGCGCTATGGTGAAGACTTCACCCACACCCGACAGGCGTCGGACTATGGCGAGCGTATAAGTATCAACGGCGTATCAGTCACGCTGGTGCCTGCCGGCCACGTGCTGGGGTCTGCGCAAGCAGTGATTGAGCATCGCGGTACCCGCATTGTGGTGTCGGGCGACTACAAACGACGGCCTGACCCGACGTGTGCTTTGTTTGAACCAGTGCCGTGCGATGTGTTTGTTACCGAAGCGACATTTGCCTTGCCGGTGTTCCGGCACCCGCCTACGGACGAAGAAGTGGCAAAACTTCTCACATCCGTTGAGCGCTTTCCCGAGCGAACGCATCTGGTGGGGGCCTATGCGCTGGGCAAGGCGCAGCGGGTTATCAGGCATCTGCGCGATCAGGGGTATGACCGGCCGATTTACCTGCACGGCGCGATGGAAAAGCTGTGTGCGCTGTATCAGCGATTTGGGGTTGATCTGGGTGAGCTGCGGCCCGTCGCAGGCACAACCAAAGAAGCCGTGGCTGGCCAGATCGTTGTCGCCCCTCCTTCTGCCACGCGGGACAGGTGGTCGCGGCGGTTTGCCGACCCCGTAACAGCCTTTGCCAGCGGGTGGATGCGCGTGCGTGCGCGCGCCAGACAGGCCGCCGTTGAGTTGCCGCTCATTATTTCAGACCATGCGGACTGGGATGAACTGATGATGACAATCGAACAGATCGCGCCCGGGGAAGTGTGGGTTACTCACGGGCGGGAGGACGCATTGGTACATGCGGTGACCCAGATGGGCATTGCCGCCAAACCGCTGAACCTTGTCGGCTATGACGATGAGGATGGTGACAGCACAAATGCCGGGCCATCCGCACAGACAAAAACCTCATGAACCGGTTTGCCCAGTTTCTGGATGCGCTCTCCTACGAGCCGGGCCGTAACGGCAAACTCCGATTGATGACGAGTTTTTTTGCCGAGGTGCCGGACCCTGAGCGTGGCTATGCGCTGGCCGCCCTCACGGGCGCACTTGAGTTTCGTTACGCCAAACCATCCCTGATCCGCGAGCTTGTATCGGCCCGCGTTGATCCGGTGCTGTTCAAGCTCTCCTACGATTATGTAGGCGACCTGGCTGAGACCACAGCTCTCATCTGGCCTGCACGGCCCGGCGCAAACGCCGTGCCCGGCCTGTCTGACGTGGTGGAGACACTGCGCAACGCCGCCAAGGCTGAAACGCCCGGTCTGATTGAGCGGTGGCTGGATGCGCTGGATGCAAACGGCCGATGGGCATTGATTAAACTTGTGACAGGCGGATTACGCGTGGGCGTGTCCGCCCGGCTTGCCAAAACCGCCGTGGCGCAGTTCGGCGACCTGCCGGTGGCGGAAATCGAAGAACTCTGGCATGGCCTTGATGTTCCTTATACAGAGCTTTTCGAGTGGGCCGGGGGCAAGGCTGAAAAGCCGGTTGCCGCTGCACTGGCACCGTTTCGGCCTGTAATGCTGGCCCATCCGATTGCAGACACTGACTTTGAAAAGCTGGCGCCGGATGATTTTGCCGCTGAGTGGAAATGGGATGGCATTCGCGTTCAGGCGGTATCGGAAGGCGGCGTGCGGCGGCTGTACAGCCGCACCGGCGATGATATTTCACGTGCGTTTCCGGATGTCGTGGATGCGCTGGATTTTGAGGCATCCATAGATGGCGAGCTGCTGGTCGGCGCTGACGGTGTGGTACGGCCCTTCGCGGACCTGCAAAAACGGCTGAACCGCAAGACAGTCTCTAAAAAGATGCTGGCAGAATATCCGGCGTTCATTCGTGCCTATGATGCGCTTGTGCTTGATGGCGATGATCTGCGGGCGCTGCCGTTTGCCCAACGGCGGGCACGGCTGGAGACATGGCACGCAGTGACACAACCCGCGCGCGTTGACCTGTCGCCTCAGCTTGCATTTGACACCTGGGAGACGCTGGCTGCGGCGCGGGAATACAACCAGTCAGTCGGCGTTGAGGGATTGATGCTCAAACGTGCCGACAGTGTGTATCTGCCCGGCCGCCCAAAAGGCCAGTGGTGGAAATGGAAACGCGACCCGCATGTGATTGACGCGGTGTTGATGTATGCCCAGCGCGGGCACGGCAAACGCTCATCGTTTTATTCAGACTATACATTTGGCGTGTGGCGCGATGACGAACTGGTGCCGGTAGGCAAGGCATACTTCGGCTTTACGGACGATGAACTCAAGCAGATCGACACATATGTGCGCGGCAACACGACCAATCGTTTCGGGCCAGTCCGCGAGGTGACGCATACGCATGATACGGGACTGGTTTTTGAAGTGGCGTTTGATGGGCTGAACCGCTCGACCCGCCACAAGTCCGGCGTGGCGATGCGGTTTCCCCGCATCTCGAGGTTGCGCTGGGACAAATCACCTGCCGAAGCAGATGTGCTGGAAACACTGGAAAAGCTGATTTCCACCGATGCCTGATCCTTCATTCGTGTTGCTAAACGGCCACGAAATGCGAAGGGGGCGCGGGGATGCGGACTGCCACATTTCGTGCCTTGTTTTTGTGGCCTAGTATATTTCCCAATCCACTGTGTTGGGGCCGCGTTGTATGCGGCACGCCGGGTGCCGATAAGGACCACTTGCATGAACAAGATTTTTGGCGGCTCTCCGCCCGCAGTCATTTTGAAGATTGCGATTGCCAGCGTCTGCGTTGGCCTGCTGCTGGCGATCACCGGCATGGACCCCGTGATGGTGTGGGAAGACGCGTTCACCACCATCGGCAGTGTCTGGGGCTATGCGCTGGACTGGTTCGGGTGGGCCGGCAAGTATCTTATTATGGGGGCCATTATCGTGGTGCCCATCTGGGTTGTGGTGCGGCTGTTTGACGTGCTGCTGGGCGGCAAGAAGCAGCCGTAGCAATGGCCGCTGCGGTTCGCAGGCTTGCAGAACTTATCGCACGCCGTGCTCTCACATGGGGGGCGAACTGGCCACGCAATGCCGGCCGGGCCTGGGGTGTGCTGTTTGTTTTTTTCGTAGGCGGCATCTTGAGCGACCGGCTCAACGGGATGGCGCTCGTTGACCTGCCGTTTGGCCCGCACATGGCAGATGGCGTGCCGGTAATGTTTGAGCCCGACAGCATTGAACCGTTTCCACATGTCGGCGCGCACACACCCGCGCCTGGCGCGACCTTGCCCAGCCCGCTTGTGATTGCCACAGACGGCACATTCCCCCCGTTTAACTTTGTTGATGAAACGGGCGCGTTGCGCGGCCTTGAAGTGGACTTTGTGTACCAGACATGTGCCGCCCTCCGAATTGCCTGCACGCTGGTAACGCGCGAGTGGGATGCGCTGCTTCCGGGGCTGCTGGACGGCGACTATGATGTGGTTGCTGCATCGTTACGCATTCCCGATACGCTGCCGCAGGGGATCGCATTTTCCGCGCCTTATTTCAAAACCGGAGCGGCATTTGCAAAACGGGCTGATGCGCCACCACAAGTCGGTGCTGGTGTTGTAGGCGTTGAGGCCGGCACGCGCATGGCGGCTTATTTGAAAGCACATACAGACCCTGAGCGAATACGCATCTTTGCAGGCCCGACTTCAGTCTATCAGGCACTGGCAGGCGGTGATGTTGACACCATTCTGGATGATGCCGTGCGATTGAACCGCTGGCTGCACGACCCGTCAGCGGCATGCTGCATCATGGCGGGCGAGCCGGTATTTGATGCGACGTATTTTGGAACAGGCGTGGGTTTTGCCGTACGCGCTGACGACGCAACGCTGCTTGCCAGCCTCAATGCAGCGATTAAAATGCTACGCGCCGATGGCAAGATTGCAGAACTCTCGGACCGGTATCTGCCGTTTGCGCTGAACTAGGCGTCGATCTCACGGGGAAGTGCGAACTCCATCAGCCGCCCGCCGCGCACAACGCCTTCCCACGTGTCCGTGTCACACTCAATGACAGTGACGGCACCTGTAGGATACTTCATGTTCAGGGCACGGATCTTTTGCGGGTCACCGGATTTCGCAAGCGCAAGCGCAAGCGCATGAGTGCCGGGATTATGCCCCAAAATCATCGCACAGTCAGATGTCGGGGCATCGCGCTGCAAGTGCTCGATCGCAACACCGATCATTTGCTCAGGCATGGCCAGATATATCTGCCGGTCGTGAATGACGCAGGGCGTAATACCCGCCGCTTCCAGAACCAGGTTCAGAGTTTCACATGTGCGCTGCGCGGTTGAGCAAATGACGGCCTGCGGCAGGATGCCCCGCTGTTTCAGGAACAGCCCCATGCGCGCCGCTGCAGCCTGGCCACGGGCGTTGAGCGGTCGGGCATGATCGTCCGTATCCTCCTCAGACCACGACGACTTTGCATGGCGCATCAAAATGAGCCGCTTCATTTGGCCTGGTCCCGCACGAATGGCAGCCACAGGGTAAAGCCCAACCGGGCCGGGCGGTCATCCTGATAGGTCTCAAGGCCGATGATCATCTCTGTGTGCCCGTCCTGTGGCTGGGAAGTGTATGTGCGGAAGATACGGTCCCACACCGACAGATTGAAGCCGAAATTGCTGTTTGTTTCAGCCATGCGCACTGAATGATGTACGCGATGCATGTCCGGCGTCACCACGACGGCGCGCAGTACGCGGTCCAGCGCGGCAGGCAGCCTCAGATTGGCATGGTTGAACATCGCCATTGCATTAAGAACCACCTCAAACACGATGACCGCCGCAGGCGGTGCCCCCAACGCAATCACCAGGCCGATCTTGATTCCCATGCTGATGATAATTTCGATCGGGTGAAACCGCAGTGCCGTCGTCACATCAATGTCGCGATCCGCATGATGCACCCGGTGGATACGCCACAATATCGGCACATGGTGAAAAACAACGTGCTGAGCGTAGATAACGACATCAAGCAAAACCATCGTCACACCAAACGCCAGCCAGCCGGGTATCTCGATCTTGTTGAATACACCGACGTCGGCCTGTTGAGCCCACGCGGCGGCGCCAACCGCCAGCACGGGCACGGCAACCCGCAGGGCGAGCGTATTGAGAACACTCATCAGCAGGTTGGTGGACCAGCGACGGGTGCGGTGCTGGGCACGCGCGCGGCGGGGCCACACGGCTTCAGCCGCCACAAACAGCGCCAGCAGCCCGCCAAAGGCTGCGAGCCGTATTGCGCCTTCGCTGTTTACCAGTATTTGTTCCATGACAACTTAATCGGGCCTCGTTCATTTGCTGTCAATTGACGGCTTCGTCAGCGGCTGGAAAAATGGACATCATGAAAAAACTGTTTCGCATCTTCACCCCGTCATGTGCCTGTCTGGGCATGGCGGTCATGGCGATAACCCTCCTCACCCCTGTTGGAGCGGCGATGGCCCAAGTAACGTCACCGTGCTCGCCTGCTGAGACGGCGGAGTTTGGGGAACCCGTGATCTGCAAGGGCACCCTGACCCGCGGGGGCAAGGCGCTATTTGCGCGGTTGTATTGGGATATTCTGGCCGACACGGATGAGTTTCATGTCGTCCGCATCGAGACTGCACGCAGCGCAAATGGCCCGGCGAAATCGGTTTTTGCGGATGTGGACAGCCGTGCACCGATGACCATGCAGGCCAACGGCTTTGAGTTTATCGACGTCAATTTTGACGGTTACACGGATTTCAGGCTGATCGAGTTTCTGCCGGCCGGTCCGAACATCGCTTATTTCAACGGCATTTATGATCCCGCAACGAGCCGACACATAGCCGCCACCGGCCTCAACGCGCTGAGTGCGCCGGAGTTTGATGCCGACGCAAAGACCGTGATGAGCACGTGGCGGGGCAATGCTGCCACCCACGGACGCGATATCTATGTGTGGGACGGGCCTGCGCTGCTACTGCAGCAGCGCGTTGTCTCAACGTTTGACGATGCCGAAAACTGCATGATGACCCGCTACGAGCCGGAGGGCCGTGTGACGGCAGAAATGATGGGCAACGGGGCGCTTGAAGAAGTTGCGCTCACTGCCGTCTATGAAGCGCCCTGCTGACCACGTCCGCTACCGAGTGACTTACGCAGTTTGGTGGCGGGCCTGCGCGCCGCGCTCAATGGCAACCGCAACCAGACGATCAACGCCAAGCGTATTGCGGATGATTTCAAGCAGGCGCTGCTCTTCGGCACCGACCTTGAGGTCAGCCACCGCAACATCTGCGGCCATGGCATAGGCTGTTTCGCGCATGTTGGGCGAAAGAGCTTCTTTCGCCAGCCCCAGAACCGTTGCAAGACCATCTTCTTCCTGAAGAATGGCGGCACATTCCTGCGCGACCGGCAACAGTTTCTCCTGCGAGAATTCATCAAAAGCCGGCAGCGCGGCAGTGATATTACCGATCTTGCGCAGTTCCTTGTCAGACATGCTGGCGTCAACGGCAGCCATGGTGACCATCACGTAGATTAGTGCAGTCTGCGGATTGATAGTCGATGTCATGGCGTGCGGTCTTTTCGGGCAGGGAATGGCAGGGAATGAAAGTGTAGCGAATGCTCGCGGACACTAGGGAATAGACGCATGGGCTGCAAGCGCAGGACTATGCGTTACCGCGCCAGAAACGCGGCGCTGGCCCGCGCTACATCCGCCAGCCCCAACCGCTGCACCTGCACCCCCGGCGGCAGGGCAGACAGCAGCTTGGAAGGGAGCGGCGCGAGAATGACAAAAACGCCTTTGTCGTCGCGGGTGCGAATGAGACGGCCAAACGCCTGACGCAGCCTGAGCCGGGCGATCATGTCGTCATATCTGCCGCCACCAAAAGCTGCGCGGCGGGCCTTGTGGAGAATGTCAGGGCGTGGCCACGGCACGCGATCAAAAACCAGCATCCGCAGCGCATCACCGGGCACGTCAACGCCATCGCGCACCGCATCTGTACCCAGCAAACAACTATCAGGCTCGCTGCGGAAAATATCCACCAGCGTTCCCACATCCATGGCGTCCATGTGCTGGGCATAGAGATTCATGCCTTTGGTGGCGAGCATGGGTCGCAGGCGCTCGTGAACCGCCCGCAGGCGGGCAATGGCTGTGAAGATGCCCAGCGCACCACCGCCAGACGCCTGAAAAAGTGTGTTGTATGCACCCGCCAGAACATCGGGCCGGGCGCGACCAAGGTCATGGATCGCAAACACGCGGGCCTGTTCGGCATAGTCGAAGGGAGACGCAAAACTGGCGCGGATCGCCGGGGCCGCCAGATGCATGGCACCGGTGCGCACATCCGCACTGGCCCAGTCCAGATCCATCTCCACATCCATGTCCACATCCATGTCCACATCCATGCTTTCATCTGCACTGAGCGCGGCGGCGTCATCCAGCCCCCCGGCTGATACCAAAGCAGGTGCGTCACGCAAGGTGGCAGATGTCATCAACACGCCCTGCGCGTTCTCCAGCACCACTTCCGCCAACGCACGAGTGGGGTCCAGCCAGTGGCGGCGCATGGCTATGTCGCGTTCGCGCCCGTCAATGCGGTCAACCTCGAACCATTCCACAAAGCCGTCGTCAGGATCGCGTCCGATGCCCTGCAGCATGGCGATCCAGGCGGGCAACAGACCTCCGGTTCGCCTGATGAGCGCCCGGTGGGCAGCCTCGATGCGAACGCGCGTAGCGGTCTCCAGCGTTGCACTTTCATCTTTGAGTTTTTTCGACAACAGCCCGGCGATGCCGCGCATCGGGCGGGCCAGTTCCGACAATGCATTGGCCAATGTGGCCGCAGCCTTTGGCAGGTCTTCCAGCGGCGGCGACACCTGTGTTTCAAGGGAAAACCGTGATGCGTCCTCATCGCTGCGCGTTAGCACCTGCTGGCGAACCAGTGCGAGAAATGTTTCTGAGGCGCCTTTGGCGCCATCCATCGCAATGCGGGACTGCCAGCCCGGTCCGGCCAGTGCGCGGGCGGCACTTTCTGCTTCATCCAGCAACTGTGGGCCGTCATCCATATCCTCTATCAGATCGCCCACACGTTCACGCAGCCCACGGGTGCGGCGCGACCGGCGGGCCTCCGAGCCGCGCAACCAGCGGCGCAACTCGGCGCTTTCCATACCGGACAACACGACCGAGAACGCACTGTCGGCGGCGTCAAACACATGATGCCCTTCGTCAAAGACGATGCGCTGTGTGCCCTCCTGCACGGGCGGTTCACCATCCGCTTCGGGAATAAATGCATTGGCAGCCTGCGTCAGCACCAATGCATGATTGGCGACGACGATCTGGGCGTTTCGTGATTTGCGCACCGCACGCTCAATGAAACAGGTGCGATAGTGGGGACAGGCTGAATACACACACTCACCGCGCCGGTCGGTCAGGCCGATGCCACCTTCGTTACCGGCGCGTGCCGCACCGGGCACCAGCCATGAGGGAAAATCACCGCCCAGCATATCTCCGTCGCGGGTGGCGCGTATCCACCGCGCAATCAGCCCCAGCGCAATGACCGAAGCCGACCCGCCGGAGCCGGGCAGTGTTGCCCCCGCATTGGCGCGGCCAGCGGCCTCTTCATAGTTGAGCAGGCAGAGATAGTTCTCGCGGCCTTTGCGGATGACAACTTTTTGCGCTTTTTCGTCCGGGTCCGGATAAAGCCGGGTCAGTTCTTGGTCCAGTTGGCGTTGAAGGTTTTTTGTGTAGGTGGACAGCCACACAGCAGCGTCGTTGCGCTCCGCCCACAGGCTTGCCGGTGCAATGTAGCCAAGGGTCTTGCCTGTGCCGGTGCCCGCCTCCGCCAGCACTACATGCGGCTCACCGGGTGCGCGCGGCAAAAACGCGCGCGATGCGGCGGCCGCATAATCGCGCTGCACCTGGCGGTCTTCAGCGTCAGACCCAACAAGCTGGCGCAACCTTCCGGCCGCTTCTTCGGGCGCGACGGGACGGTTGGCGGGGTCACCCCTGCTTGCCGTCTCTTCCCACTCGGGCAGTTTTTTCCAGGCTTCAAGACCCGTAAGCCAGCCAGTGTCGGCATAACTGCCCGGAGCGCCAAGAGCCGACACCACGGTGTCGCCCCACACCCAGCCCGCCGACTGCATGGTGCGCGCCAGGGCTGCGGCCTGCTCACGACCGGGATAGGCGTCATCTGCAAGTGTATGAACCAGCGTGCGCACAGCATCCAGCACCGCCATTGCCGCATCATCACCACTTAGATGTTCACCGGTGCCGCGCAAATCCAGCGCGCGGGCAAGCCCGGCTGGCGTTGGCGTGCAGAACCGGGCCGGATGGGTGAAGGCAAAAAGCTCCAGCACATCAAACTGCGGCGCCAGATCCATCAGGCGAACGTCAAACCGCCGCGCGGTGAAGCGGGCATGGACCACGCTATGCTGAATGGATTTGAGCCGTTGCGCTGCCTGCTGAGATGTCAACTCCTGCATCTCGCCGTCTGTGGTGAGCAGGAGGGCACCGCCGGGCACGGCGACCAGCGTCGGCACATCAGGCATCAGCGCGGGTCGCTTGGACGAGGGCGTGGGGGGGCGCGGCTGGGAGCCTGCGGCGGGGAATGAATCAGGGTCGTTGGCCATGGGCGGTTTATCATAGCGATGACAACCGCCCCGTCACTCACTTAACCGCCAACATTCAGCCCTGAATGGCAGCGGCGGCCATGAATTGGGGAAACTGCTTTGACACCGCGTTGTTGGCGGCAGCGGTTTCGGCGGGCACACGCGATGCTTCATCAAGCACCACAGCCGTATCACCACAGTGGGCTGCCGCTTCAAGAATGGATGCTTTACCAGCCAGCGCAACCAGACCGATATTGCCCGCCGCTGATTTAAGGTCGTGCGCAGCGCGACCAATGGCAGCTATGTCCTGGTTGCGGCGCGCTGCCTCAATCGTCTCTGTCAGTTTCCACGCCATATCGAGGCAGGCTTCAACAATCTCGTTGCTTCTGACCGGGCCGATGGCGCGGCAAAGCTCAATGACCTTGCCCGGATCAAGCGTGCGCAGATCAGCGCTGTGCTCAGGGGCGACTGGTTTGCCGGCCGCTTCTTGAAGGGGAATATCAAACCAGAACTCAGATCCTTCGCAGGGGGTGCTGCGGACACCGACGTCACCGCCCATCTGGCTGACAATACGCTGGGCGAGCGCAAGCCCCAGACCACCACCCCCATGGCGACGGGTCTCTGACTGATCCACCTGCGAAAACTCCTTGAACAGCAGGTTCAGATCATCCGCAGCAATCCCGATACCCGTGTCACGCACCGCAAACCGCAGGCACTCCTCATCCGCACTGCCGGACAAAGGCTCGAGGCTGATACGCACAAGTACCCTTCCACAATCCGTGAACTTGACCGCATTGCCCGCCAGATTGAGCAGCACCTGACGGCAGCGCTGCTCGTCACCGACAACCGACGCAGGCACATCGGGAGCTACGTAAACATCGAGATCAAGTTTTTTGCGGCGTGCCTCAGGTTCCAGAATGGTGGCAACCTGGCGCGCTATCTTTTCAGGTGCAAATGGTTTGCGGTCGAAAGCGGCACTTCCCGTATCAAGTTGGGCGAGGTCTATGACGTCCTCCAGAATAAGCCGCAAACTGTCCGAGCTTTTCCGGATTATGTCCACGCACTCGCGCTGGTCATCGGTCAGGTCGGTGTCGGTCAGCAGACCGGACATTCCCTGAATGCCATTAAGCGGCGTGCGCACCTCATGGCTCATGACGGACAAAAACTGCATCTTGGCCCGCTCGCCCGCCTCAGCGGCATGGCGGGCAGCTTCCGCTTCATCAGCACGGTGCTCTGCTTCTTGTTGTGCGGCTTTCACATCCTTCAACAAATCATGGTTGCTGAGGCGCGCGGTTGCTTCGCGTACATACATGGCGTTAAGCCCGCGTGCCCAGCCGATAATTGCCAACGCATACAACGCTGCAAGTGCCGCCATGGCATAGGTGGCAAGCGTGCCCGTGAAAACCAGCACTGCAATGAACGGCAAACCAGCCATCGCCACAAAAGCATACAGCGCCGGCAGGTGGGGCGAGCGGGATATGAGCGAACCGGTTACACCGCCGATCAACAGCACCACCAGAAGCACCTGCATTTCAGGCACATCTGCAACAAACCACAAGGCCCCCGCCAGACCCCAGCTTACCCCGCAGACCGCACTGCCAACTACATAGGCGCGCGCGCTTTCCTCCGGGGTGGTGGCCGCATGTCGGCGTCGTAGCACCTCACAAAACGCTGTGCCGCCAAGCTGGGCGGCCAGAATAACGACAAAGGTCCACCATGGGGTGTAGATCAGGAAAAGCGGGGCACAGACGCTGAAGCAGATCGTCGGTGTGAAACGTCCGGAGGCTGACTGGGCGTAGAGAAAATCTACCAGGTCAGCGAACACGCGCGCCTTGAGTGCGGTTTCTGTTCGGCTTGGTTGGGGCGTGGTCGAGGCGGGCATACTGAACCTTGGGCACAAACCTGAAACAGGAGGGAAAACCTGAAATATGGGCAGGCACCGCGTGTTTCAGGCTCTGCCCCCATGCTTTGGGACTTTACCGAATTGACGCCCGTTGACGCTGACTCTAGGGTCCGCGGCCTTCAATTTTGTTAACACTTTCAGTTCCATTGGGGACATCCCGCATGACCAACGCCACCTCCACAATCCCCGCAGATCTTGTAGCGCTTGCTGCCGACAGCAAGGCATGGCCTTTTGAGGAGGCCCGCAAGCTGCTGGCCCGGATTGAAAAAACGGATGCCGGCAAAAAAGATCATGTTCTGTTTGAAACCGGCTACGGGCCAAGCGGTCTGCCGCACATAGGCACCTTTGGCGAAGTCGCACGCACCTCGATGGTGCGCCATGCGTTCAGTACGCTGAGCGATATGCCCACACGCCTGGTCTGCTTCTCCGACGACATGGACGGCCTGCGCAAGGTGCCGGACAATGTACCCAACAAGGAGATGATGCAGCAGCATCTGGGACGCCCGCTCACCCGCGTGCCTGACCCGTTCTCGAACGAGCATCCAAGCTTTGGCGCTGCAAATAATGCGCGGCTGCGGGTGTTCCTCGATCAGTTTGGCTTTGACTACGATTTTGCCAGCGCGACTGACCATTACACCCAGGGTACATTTGACGACGCCCTGATGCGGATGCTCGAAGTCTATGACAAGGTGATGGATATCATTCTGCCGACGCTGGGCCCTGAACGGCGCGCGACCTACGCGCCATTCCTGCCCATCTGTCCGCGCACCGGCGTGGTGCTGCAAGTGCCGCTGGTGGCGCGTGACGTGGCAAAGGGCATTGTCACCTACGAAGATCCTGAGACAGGTGACCCCGTGGACGTGCCGGTCACCGGGGGCGCGGTCAAGTGCCAATGGAAAGCCGACTGGGCGCTGCGCTGGTTTGCACTGGGCGTGGACTATGAAATGGCGGGCAAGGATCTGATCGAGTCCGTCAAACTGTCCAGCCGCATCTGCAAGGCGATGGGGGCAGAACCACCCGAAGGGTTCAACTATGAGCTTTTTCTGGATGAGAACGGCGAAAAGATTTCAAAGTCACGCGGCAACGGGCTGACCATTGACGAATGGCTGCGCTATGCGTCGCCGCAAAGCCTGTCCAACTTCATGTTTGCATCACCACGCAAGGCCAAGCGGCTGTATTTTGATGTCATTCCCAAGAACGTGGACGAATATCTGTCGCATCTGGCGAGCTACCCGGACCAGGAACCCGAAAAGCAACTGACCAACCCGGTGTGGCACATTCATGAGGGCACACCGCCCGCGCAGAGCGTGCCAATCTCGTTCAACATTCTGCTCAACCTGGTGAGCGCCTCCAACTCGGAAGACAAGCAGGTGCTGTGGGGTTTCATTTCACGCTATGTACCTGACGCCACGCCGCAAACACACCCGCTGCTTGATGAGCTGGTAGGCTACGCAATTTCCTATTTCGACGACTTTGTGAAGCCTTCCAAGACGTTTCGTGCCCCAACGCCGCAGGAGGCCGACGCAATGCGTGACTTGGCCCGTCGGCTTGGCGAAATGGAAGCAGGTGCCGATGCTGAAACACTTCAGAACGAAGTGTTTGCGGTGGGCAAGGAACATGGCTTTGAGCCTTTGCGGGCCTGGTTCAGTGCGCTTTACGAAGTGCTTTTGGGGCAAACCCAGGGGCCGCGCTTTGGGTCATTCGTGGCGCTCTATGGCATTCAGGAAACCCGTCAGATGATTGACGCGGCACTGGCAAAACACGCGCCGACAAAAACCTGACCCCATGCAAGGTGGTTGCTTTGCTGTGCTGCCGCGTCAATTCTGCTGTGGATGACGCGATTTTCCTCCATGCTTTACGCTGTCGCTTTGGGTGCTGTGTCAGCCCTGCTGACCACCGCTGCATATGCACAGGTGGTCGCGCTGGATGATGCTGCCCGGCTTTATGCCCGCGGTGACTATGCGCAGGCGGCAGACATCGCCCGCGGGCTGGGCGATGCGCGGGCAGACGCGTTGGCGGCCCGCGCGCTGCTGGCAGAGGCCCGCAAGGCACCGCGCGATGAACGTTCGGCACTGGTAGAGGCCGCGTTGGCGGCCGCGCAGTCAGCCATCAATCGCGACGAGGCCCAGATCGAAGGGCACCTTCAACTTGCCGTTGCGCTTGGGTTCAAGGGCCGCGCCATGGGCAACCTTGCCGCGCACCAACAAGGACTTGGCAGCATTGCGCGCACAACCATCGACGCAGCGCTGGCGCTTGAGCCCGACAATGCCTGGGCGCGTGCTCTGCTTGGCACCTGGCACCTTGAAATTGTGAATGGCGCAGGGCCGCTGTTGGCCGCAGCCCTGTATGGCGCTGACCGGGCGGTTGGCGTGGCTGAACTGCGCAGCGCCGTTGCAACCGCAAACGCCAATGTGATTGTGCTGCATCAATGCGCGCTGCAACTGCTGACCCACGATGCCAAGGCGTTTGCACCTGAAGCCGAGCGCTGGCTTGTTATCGCAGCGCGTGCGCCTCAACCTGATGCATTTGAACGCTTTACCATGCGGCAGGCAGACAAGCTGCTGCGCGCGCTGCGCACAGGCAACGCGTCGTTATTGCGGCGTGAAATTGAGCGCCAACAGACCAGCTACTAGCGCCACCCGATGAGTATACCGAGTGTTGCCACCTACTGCCGGGCCCAGATGATGCGGGCCATCCATTCAATGTCCTGCGGCTTGAACTCGCGGTCGCCGAAGGCTGGGTTGAGCGACATCAAAACGATCCGCCGGGCATTGTGAACGCGCAGTTCCTTGGCCATGACCTCGCCGTCAACGGTTTTCGCCACAACCCGGTCCCCCACCTTGAGAGGTGCTGCGGGCGACACAACGATGATGTCGCCCTTGCGATAGACGGGCACCATGCTGTCGCCGGATATTTCAAGCGCATACATATTTTCGTCATCACTGCCGGGGGACGCGCCGGGCAAATCCACCCGCTGCCATGCCCCGCCGACCGGAAAACCGCCATCGCCGAAGAAGCCACCGCCGCCTGCCTGGGCCAGACCAATAACCGGCACGCCGCCACCACCGGTAAACCCTCCCTCAGCAAAGCCGGTCGGTTCATCCATATTGCCGCCGCTACCCAGAAAGCTGACAAAATCCTCCATGCTGCTGTCTGCTGCCTCCAGTGCCTTGGAGACGCTTTCCGTGCTCGGCCAGCGCTGCTTGCCGGACGACGACAGGCGCTTTGACTTGTTGAACGTGGTCGGATCCAGCCCCGCCGCGCGCGCCAGCCCCGAAGGGCTGAGGCCGGACCGCATGGCCAGCATGTCGATGGCCTGCCAAATCTGACGATGGGTAAGCATGACGGACAGTAAAACCGTGATGGTTGGGCGGATGGCGCGGATGCTCCCCGCGACTCGCACCACAATAGGAAAAAAGTCCTTTGTCAGCAAGTCTTGTCGGCGCACACCGCCTGTGGCACCTGACGGGAACCATGACAAACCTGATCTACAAAATCTGCCATAGCGATGACTGGGTTGCTGCCCAAAATGCCGGCGCCTTCGCCGGTGTCGGCATTGATGTGGCAGATGGCTACATCCATTTTTCGACAGCCTCTCAAGCACAGGAAACAGCGCGCCTGCATTTTAACGGTCGTGATGGACTGGTAATGCTGACCGTCGACACAGCGGCGCTGGGCGACAGCCTCAAATGGGAACCATCGCGCGGGGGCGAGTTGTTCCCGCATCTTTACGGGCCGTTGGCGCTGGAGGCTGTAAGGTCAGTGCGCGCCGCACCTCTTGATCCGGATGGCATTCCACAGCTTGGCACCCTCGGCGACGAGGCCGCGCCATGAACCTGCTTGCAGATTTGGGCGCCCGCGCGTTGCGGATGCTCCCTGCTGAAATGGCTCATACGCTGGCTGTCCGGGCATTGGCATTGGGACTTGGGCCACGCGACACATCTGCGCACGACCCCGTGCTCGCTTCCAAGGTCATGGGGCTTGAGTTCACAAACCCCCTTGGTGTTGCGGCAGGGTTCGACAAGGATGCCCGCGCGCCGGACGCGCTGATAAAGCTGGGGTTCGGCTTTGCCGAGGTCGGTACCGTGACGCCGCTGGCGCAGCCGGGCAACCCGAAACCACGCATGTTCCGCCTTGTGGACGACAAGGCGGTTATCAACCGGCTGGGGTTCAACAACCAGGGGCTGGATGCGTTCTGTCAGCGGCTTGACGCGCGCAGGGCACATGTTCGCGTATCAACTGCGGGCATTGTGGGCGCCAACATCGGAGCCAACAAGGACAGTGCAAACCGCATTGCCGATTACGTGACAGGGGTTGAGCGGGTTGGCCCGCTGGTCTCCTACGTCACCGTCAACATATCATCCCCCAATACGCCGGGGCTGCGTGATTTGCAGGCGCATGATGCACTGCAGGAGCTTACCCAACGTGTTGCCGAAGCGCGTGACGGTGTTGTTGGCCGTACAGGCCACAAGCTTCCGCTGGTTTTGAAGATCGCTCCGGATCTGGCACCTGAGGACATTGTAGATGCCGTTGAGATCGCCTGTAAAAACAGCTTCGACGGCATGATTGTCTCCAACACGACAATCGCCCGGACAACTTCTCTCAAAAGTCCGCACAAGGATGAAACAGGTGGCCTGTCCGGTGCACCATTGCTGCACCCCTCAACAGACGCACTCAGGCTGGCTGCCTATGCCAACAAGGGCAGACTGGCTCTTATAGGGGCCGGAGGCGTTGCATCAGGTGCAGATGCATACATGAAAATCCGCGCCGGCGCTTCGCTGGTACAGCTCTACACAGCCTTTGGCTATGAAGGACCATCGCTCATTCCGCGCATCAGGCATGAACTGGCAGACCTGTTGCGCCGCGACGGGTTTGCCACGGTGAGTGATGCTGTAGGCACGGACGTCAAAATACCGGAGAAAACACCCTCATGACCGTGCGCATCTATCATAACCCGCGCTGCTCCAAGTCACGGCAAACCCTTGCCCTGCTTGAGCAACATGGCCACACGCCTGAAGTGATCGAATATCTCAAAACACCGCTGACCGCCGCCGACCTTGAGACACTCCTCACACAGCTTGGCATGAGGCCACGCGAGATATTGCGCAAGGGCGAGACAGCCTACAAAGAGCTCGGACTTTCCGACACATCCCTGTCCGACATGGCGCTGATAACAGCGATGGCTGCGCACCCGATACTGATTGAGCGACCGATTGTCGAAACCGGAGGAAAGGCTGCAATCGGCCGCCCGCCGGAAAGCGTTCTGGCCATTCTCTAAGTCGCTTGCTCAAGCGCGAGGGCCTCGGGAGATACCGCGCACACGAATACGGTCCTGGCAGGTGTCTCAGGCAATGGCATCGTCGCCATTGAGCGGTTCCAGAAGGAAGTGCCCGTGGGCAGCGGCAATAGGCTTTGCCGGGTCATCCTGCCAGGCAATCACCTGCACATTGGCAACGCGCCGCCCATGCTTGGTAATGGTTGCCCGCGCATACACATCCAGCGGACGACCAGAGCGCAGATAGTCGATTGTGATGTCGATGGTTTTGGGCAAAACACGGATTTTGCTTTCGCGTGCCACCTGCACAATGGCAGCAGTTTCCAGAAAACCACCAATGACACCGCCATGCAGGGCAGGCAAAACCGGATTGCCGATCAGGTCTGGCTTGAAGGTGAGCTTGGCAAGCAGTTCGTTTGCGACCGGCTCAAACGTGATGCCCAGAAACGCGACATAGGGAATGCTCGCCATCACGTCATTGATGTCGCGGCCTTCGGCGATGTTTTCGAGGTCCCGCATGGCTCAGCCCTCGTCTTTTGTTTTGGCTTCTTCGGCGTCCAGCATTTTCTTTGCCTGCGCCCGCGCAACAGTTGCGGTTGGCGCGGCGCGGTTGGCGGCCAGCATGAAAGCACCGACACAGCTTGCAATAGGGTCAGACGGATCGTCGTGAAATGCGGTGCCGCGCACGAAGGCGACAGATTTTGTCACTTTGTAACAGCGCGCCTCGCCGATGACATCAAGCCTGGGCGTTGCCGGGCGCATGTAGTCGATGCGCAGATCAAGCGTCGCGATTGAGCTGGGTTCGCCCAGCGCCATTTGCACCGCCACCCCGCACGCATTGTCCAGCATGGACGTAATGACACCGCCATGCATGACGCCCGTATCCGGGTTACCGATGAGATGCGGCGCATAGGCCACTTTCATGCGGCACATGCCTTTTTCGGCGGCCACCACTTCAAGCCCGATCGCCCTGGCGTGGGGCACGTGGTCAATCAGCATGTCACGCATCATGTCGAGGCGCTTTTGAACGTCATCTGTCATGGCATGGGTATGACCTGTTGCGCGGACACGGGCAAGCAAATCGAAACTGGACCCAAGTCTAGTTTCGATTGTATGACTCTTGGGAACACTTAAAAAGCCGACCAGGAAACGCTCCATGTCCAAGGCCACCCTCCCCCAATCATCCCGCGACCCTGCCACTGAACCGGACGGACAAATTGCCGTCACCCGGCAGGGCCCCGTACTGTTGATGGGCATTGACCGACCCGAAAAATATAACGGCCTGACGCCGAAAATGTTTTCGGAACTGTCGGACGCCTACACGGTGCTGGACAGCGACCCGGAGCTGCGTGTCGGCGTGCTGTATGCGTTTGGAACACACTTTACGGCAGGGCTTGAACTCACCAGGTTTGCCGAAGGTATGAAAAAAGGCGCCAGCGGGGCCAACGAAGCAGGCGGACAGCGTGTTGACCCGTTTGCGCTCAAGAAAAAATGCTCAAAGCCCGTAATCACCGCCGTGCAGGGCATCTGTTACACGGCAGGCATTGAGATGATGCTGGCGTCCGACATTGCCATTGCCGCAAAAGACACCCGCTTTGCACAGCTTGAGCCGCGACGCGGGCTGATGGCAGCAGGCGGCGGCACCATCCGCTTCATTGAGCGCTGCGGCTGGGGCAACGGCATGTATCATCTGCTGCTGTGCGACGGCGAGTTTGGCGCAGACGAAGCGCTGCGCATCGGCATCGTTCAGGAAGTTGTCGAGACCGGACAACAAGTAGCGCGCGCCATTGAACTGGCGAAGCGCATTGCAAAGCTGGCCCCGCTCGCTATCCAGGAAACCAAACGCTCCGCCATGACATTCATCGAGCAGGGCGAGGCGGCAGCCTTTTCCCAGCTTGATGCCGTTCAGGCGAAACTTGCAAACACGCAAGATGCGGCCGAAGGCGTGAAGTCCTTCATCGAGCGCCGCGACGGAAACTTTGAAGGGCGCTAGACTGCGCTGAAAAACACAACGGGGAAAACACATGTCCGCACTTCCCAAATGCTGCATCATCGGGGCCGGTTGCTCCGGCTTTACAACGGCCAAGGCCCTTCAGGATCGGGGCATCGAGTTTGACTGTTTCGAGATGTCGGACGTGGTCGGCGGCAACTGGGCGTACAAGAACAAGAACGGCATGTCGGCGTGCTATGAATCCCTGCACATCGACACATCAAAGCTGCGGATGTCATTTGAGGATTTTCCGATCCCGCCGGACTTTCCTGATTTCCCCCATCACAGCCAAATTTTTGATTATTTCAATGACTATGTGGACCACTTCGGCCTGCGCGACAAAATAAGTTTCAACACGGCCGTAACCCATGTCACCCGTGACGATGCGGGCCTTTGGCACGTGACAATCGACAGGTCGGCAACGGGTGGACCGTCGTCGGAAACCCGCCTCTATGACGCGGTGTTTGTGTGCAACGGCCATCACTGGGACCCGCGCTGGCCCGAATACGAAGGCATGGGCGAGTTCACAGGCGTGCAGATGCACGCACACTCCTACCTTACGCCGTTTGAACCAACTGACATGCGGGGCAAGCGCATTGTGATTGTGGGCATGGGCAACAGCGCGATGGATATTTCATCCGAACTGTCGCAACGCCCGATCGCGCAAAAGCTGTTTGTTGCCGCACGCCGCGGCGTATGGGTCATGCCCAAATACATTAACGGTCAGGTTGCGGATAAAGGCGCGATGCCCGCATGGATTCCGCTTTCGGTTCAGCGCGCCATCGCCAAGCGGATGATCAAGCGGCTGGTGGGCAACATGGAAGATTACGGCCTGCCCAAGCCTGACCACGAGCCGCTGGAGGCGCATCCATCCGTATCCGGAGAGTTTTTGACACGGGTTGGCTGTGGCGACATTACCGCCAAGCCAAACATCAAACGTTTTGACGGCAATGTCGTTGAGTTTGAAGATGCAAGCCGCGAGGAAATTGACGTGGTGATCTATGCCACCGGCTACAACGTGTCGTTTCCGTTCATGGATGAGACCGTCATCAAGGTGGAGAACAACCATGTGCCGCTATACAAGCGCATTTTCTCGCCTGAGGTGCCAAACCTGTTTTTCATGGCGCTTGCCCAGCCGCTGCCGACCCTGGTCAATTTTGCGGAGCAGCAAATGAAGCTTGTGGGCCGCTACCTCACGGGCGACTACGCCCTGCCGGACAAGACGACAATGGAGCAGGTCATCAAGGACGACGAGGATATGTACACCGGGCATTTCTACAAGTCGGCCAGGCACACTATGCAGCTTGATTTCAATAAATATGTCTGGGACATGGAGCGTGAGATCAAGCGCGGGGCAAAGCGCGCCGCCAGGAACCCCGGCCTGCCGGTTCCCGCCCGGGCAGCGCAGTCAACCAACGTTGCCGCGGAGTGATTGCGTTGTCGGTGGATCTGTTTGAAGCGAGCACCTGCGCAGGGTAAAGTGCCCCCTGCATTATTTTGCCTGGAAAGGCTCGTTTCTTGGTTTCGACATCCACAAAAACCCCACCCCGTGAAAAGGCCGACGCCACACCTGCTGTGGCGTCCGTCCCGATGGGCAAGCGCGAAAAGACCAAAGCGGAAAATCGTCAGGCCATAATCGACGCCGCGCGCGCAGTGTTTGCAGAACTTGGCTATGGCGAAACAACTGTGCGCGACATCATTCGCCGCACCGGGCTGGCGTCGGGCACATTCTATAATTACTTCAAGTCCAAGGAAGAAGTGTTTCAGGCGCTGATGGATGCGAGCGCCCTGCGGATGCGCCCGCGCATTCGCGCAGAGCGCATTCGGGCCGGCAATTTCGAGCAGTTTGTGTCAGGCACCTTCAGGGCTTATTTCGACTATCTGGCCAATGACGAAGCGATGCATCGGGTGATGCGGCGCAATTCCGGGTCCATTCGTGTACGGATGGATACGCCTGAAGTTGTGGCGGGCTTTGATGAAATGCGTCAGGACATTGACCGCGCCATTGCGCAGGGCGTTTTGCCGAAGGTTGACCCGGACTATCTGACAGCGAGCTTTGTAGGCATTGCATTTGAAGTGGGCGACCGCATGCTGCTGCGCCCGCCCTTCGATGCAGCACAGGCGGCGGAGTTTTCGACAAAGCTCTTTCTGGGCGGTGTCACAGCCCTACCCCTTCTGACAGACAAGACCTGACACAATTCCATACCGTGTTCTGACCGGAGGCACAGATGAGTGCTCAACAAAAAATCGTGCGTACACTGATGCGGTTGCCCGCGCCCGTTTTGAGGCGGATGTCGAAAGGGGCTGTACTGAATGTTGACGGCCGCGAAATCGACCCCGGCATCGGCTTTCTTACAGCGCAGGCCGGCAAAGGCCCGGCGATGGAAACGTTGACCCCTGCCGAAGCCCGTCAGGCGACCCGCGATGGCTTTGCGATGATGAACGCAGCGCGCTCAAAAGACGCGGGCGTTACCGACCTGACCATTCCCGGCCCGGGCGGCGCGATGGCCGCGCGGCATTACTGGCCAACATCCGCAACGCCCAACAAGGCATTGCTTGTTTATTTTCATATGGGTG
Source organism: Pyruvatibacter sp. (assembly GCF_040219635.1). Taxonomy (NCBI): domain Bacteria; kingdom Pseudomonadati; phylum Pseudomonadota; class Alphaproteobacteria; order Hyphomicrobiales; family Parvibaculaceae; genus Pyruvatibacter; species Pyruvatibacter sp. Next base: position 998,371 of record NZ_JAVJSC010000003.1, on the reverse strand, counting down.
GCTGCGTGATCGGCGACCTTGATGCGTGCGACAGTTTTTGTTCGCACATAGCAGCCAAAACAGGCACCGGGGTTATCTCGGTCGAGTACCGGATGGCGCCCGAACATGTTTTTCCGGCAGCAGCCGACGACGCCATAGCCGCTTTCCGATGGGTTCGCGACCACAGCACTGAGTTTGGCGGCACACCGGACATGGTTGGCGTCGGCGGTGATAGCGCCGGCGGAATGCTTGCGGCGATTGTTGCACAGGAAATGAAACGCGCCGGTGAAACCAGCCCGAATGTACAGCTTTTGATTTACCCGTGGGTGAATATGACGGCAGACGGAGGCACCATGATTTCGTGTGGCGACTGCGCACCGCTGAACACAAGTACCATGCGGTGGTTTGAACGTTTGTATATGCCCGCAGATGCCGACAAGACGTCGCCCAAGGCATCGCCAGGTCTGGTGGAGGATCTGTCGGGCCTGCCGCGCGCACTGGTGTACACCGCAGGGTTTGACCCGTTGCGTGATCAGGGCGAAGCGTTTGCAAAGCGGCTGGAGCAGGCAGGCGTGCCGGTGACGTTCCGCGAATATGGCGACATGCCTCACGGGTTCACGGCCATGGGTGGCGTATCAAAGCGCGCGGCCGCTGTTGCTGACGAGATCATTGACGATCTGGCATCAGCTTTTCAGGCGGCTTCCTAGATGAGCACTGTTCGTGTACGTGCCGTGCGTGTGAACGGTCTCTCAGAGGACATCACGCAGATTGACCTTGAGGAAATTGAACTGCCACCGCCTGGCGACGGCGAAATCCAGATTGCGATCAAGGCGTGTGCGGTCAACTTTCCTGATCTGCTGATGGTGCAGGGCAAATATCAGTTCAAACCGCCGATGCCGTTTACGCCCGGCATGGAGGCGGCCGGTGATGTGACTTTGGTTGGCCCTGGCGTTTCAGCCTTCAAACCCGGCGACAGGGTCGTGGCGGGGTTGCGCACCGGCGGCATGGCGGAAGGGGCCAACACCGCCGCCTCAGCCTGCCGCCCAATGCCGCAGGGCATGTCATATGAAGAGGCTGCAGGGTACACGACCGCGTATCTCACGGCCTATGTGGCGCTTGAACGGCGCGGGCACCTTCGGCCAAGCGAAACGCTTTTGGTGCATGGCGCTGCGGGTGGTGTAGGCATGGCTGCGGTTGATCTGGGCAAGCAGATGGGTGCCACGGTAATTGCAACAGCCAGCTCACAGCAAAAACTTGATGTGCTTGCCAAACGCGGCGCTGACCATGTTTTGGACGTGCGCGAGGGCTTCAAGGACAAAGTCAAGGAACTGACCGGCGGTCAGGGTGCTGACGTGGTTTATGACCCTGTCGGCGGTGATGTTTTTGATGAAAGCGTGCGCTGCATCGCCTGGGGCGGGCGGCTTCTGGTCATCGGTTTTGCCAGTGGGCGGATACCTGATGTGTCGGTAAATATGCCGCTTATCAAGGGGTTTTCAGTTGTTGGCGTGCGCGCCGGGGAATATGGCCGCAGGGACCCGGCGAAAGGTGCTGAAAATATCGCAGCAATTGACGCTATGGCTAACGCGGGCACAATTCGGCCATATGTTTGCGCAACTTTTGCACTCGATCAGGCTGCCGAAGCCATGTGTCAGTTGCGTGACCGGGCTGTGATAGGCAAAGTGGTCGTCAAGCCGTAATTTTCGCGGTGAGTTTCACAAGTAGGGGGCCGCGGGCCCGCCCTGCAGGCCTGCCGCATATGTGGCGGGCGGGGCCAAATCCGGGGTTTTGCAAGAATGATCAAACAAACACTGACACTAACCGCTGCCGCAGCTCTTGCCCTGGGCCTGGCTGCATGTGGCGACGCCGCCAATGACGACGGCGAAGCAACCGGTTCTGCACTTGGCGATGCAATGGAAAGTGCATCTGACGCTGTTTCCGGTGCTGCTGATGCGACCATGGAAGCTGCAGGCGACGCTGCTGATGCAACCATGGAAGCAGCGGACGACGCTGCTGATGCAACCATGGACGCTGCAAGTGATGCGGCGGAAGCAACAGGCGAAGCTGTGACCGATGCTGTTGATGCGACCGCAGACGCTGTGAACGGTGCCGTTGACAGTGCAACGGGCGCTGGCGAAACAGCCGCTGAGGAAGCAACGGATGCTGCTGCTGAAGGTGCTGATGCCGCAGCTGAAATGACCGAAGATGCGGCAGCGGCCGTCGAAGACGGTGCAGAAGCTGCCTCTGACATGGCTGAAGATACAGCAGCAGATGCGGCTGATGCTGCAGAAGACATGATGGAAGAAACAAAGGACGCTGCTGAAGATGGCGCCTCCGATGCCGCTGACACCATGACGGAACCTGCGAACTAAGCCAGCCTTTCAGGCTTGCGAAATGCGAAGGCCCGGACACTCAGTGTCCGGGCCTTTTCTTTTGCCTTTTGCCAAAAAAGGCTGCGCGTCTAAACAGACCGCTTTGCCTTATCGCGATCGTTGGCGGAGGTGATCATCTCCTTGATGCCTGCCCAATCATCATCACCAAGCGCTGCAAGGCGGGAGAAGTTGCCGCCACCCGCTAGGAAGCCGCCGCCATCAATGGCAATGGTTTCACCGGTCAGATAGTCCACCCCATCGGCCATCAAAAACACCGCAAGGTTCTTGAGTTCATCCATCTGGCCAACGCGGCCCATGGGAATGCCCTGGGTTGCGGTGTCGGAGCCGTCTGTTGACTGGCCCGGCGACAACCGCTCCCACGCGCCCTTGGTCGGAAACGGCCCGGGCGCAATGGCATTGAGGCGAATGCCGTAGGGCGCCCACTCAACCGCCAGCGATTTCGTCATGATGTTGAGACCGGCCTTGGACATTGCGGACGGCACGGTGAACGGCCCGCCGTTCCACACCCACGTAGTGAGGATCGAAATCACATTGCCCTTGTGGCCACTCTCGATCCACCGCGTGCCAACGGAATGCGTCATGTAGAACGACCCGTGGAATACAATGTTGGCAATCGCATTAAACCCGCGATGCGACAGGTCTTTTGTCCGCGAGATAAAGTTGCCTGCCGCATTGTTGACAAGGCCATCCAGCGGCCCCTCGGCAAAAATCTCACCAACCATTTCATCCACAGCTTCAGGCACGCGAATGTCGCAGGCCCTGGCGTGAACCTTGCCGCCGTGGGCGTCCATCAGTTCCTTTGCCGTCTCCTGCAATACCGGCAGCCGCCGCCCGCAGATATAGACCTCTGCGCCAAGGCGCAAAAAGCCTTCCGTCATTTCACGGCCCAGACCCGTACCACCGCCTGTCACCAGAATGCGCTTACCTGCCATCAGATTTGGCCGGAACATCAGTTCGTTCATTTCTTGGTTTCCTCCCAGTTTGCCTGATCTTTATACGTGACTTAGCTGCATTGAGACCACAGCCACCCGATTTGGCAAAACCTTCTGTAGCAAACCGTTCACAATAGAAACATTTGCGCACGCAGACAGCGCCTGAAATGCTCCGACAAAATCAGGAGCAGGGCGGGAAATGGCGGACGGTACCGAAAAGAACGCTCCTGTACGGGCACATCCCCCGCCTCGGCAACTCCTCGGGAAAGTGCTGTTGTCATCCGGCGTCGTTGATGCCGGACAGCTTGAGGCTGCACTGGAGGCTGCTGCGGCATGGAATGTCCCGCTTGGACAGGCGGTACTTGCGTTGGGGTATGCGCGCCCGCCTCAACTCTACCGCACGCTGGCAGATCACCTGCGTTTGCCTTTTGTGGATGTGCTCAAGAACCCGCCTCCCGCTGATCTGTTCGACGGTCAGGGCTTTGATTTCTACATCGCTGCCGAATGCATCCCCGTTGCCCATGATGGTGCCCATGACGGTTCTCATGACGGTGCCCGCACAACATTTGCAACGCCCGACCCGCTTGCTGCAGCACAAACCATTGCTCATCGGCGCAGCCTTGGAATCTGGACACCCACAGGTGACATTGCGTTTGCCATTACATCGCGGCTGGACGTGCTGTGGACCCTGCAGGCGCAGTTTGACCCCAGAATTGAACACAACGCACGCGACGCACTGACAGAGCACGACCCTATCAACTCGGCGCAGCTCGGCCTGACCCGCCCGCAGCGGCTAATTTTTCTTGCTCTCGTTGCCGCCCTGGCGGGAGGCTTCGCGCTATGGCCGTTTGTCACGGCTGCGGTTTTAAACCTCATCTTCGGGCTCTTTTTCATTGCGGTCCTGGCATTGCGCGCAGCCTCTATTCCCATAGGCCTTGCCGCACGCGCCGCGCGCCCCGCCCAGGTTGTGTTGCCGGACGATGCGGATTTGCCGGTTTACACCATAATCGTGCCTTTGTTTCGCGAGGCTGACGTGTTGCCGCTGCTCGCAGAAGGTCTGCGGGCGCTGGATTACCCGCGCGCCAAACTCGACATAAAACTCGTGTTGGAAGCCGATGACCTGGAAACCGTGGACAAGGCCAAGTCACTGGGATTGGAGAGCTATGTCGAGTTCATCCGTGTACCGCCATCCTCACCACGCACAAAGCCTAAGGCCTGCAACTATGCGCTGCACTTTGCACGCGGCGAGTATGTGGTGATTTTTGACGCCGAAGATCAACCCGAACCATTGCAGTTGAAAAAGGCAGTCGCCGGGTTCGCAAAATGTGGCGACGATGTTGCGTGCCTTCAGGCACCGCTCACATATTTCAACGCAAACGAAAACTGGCTGACCCGGCAGTTCACCATTGAGTTCAACATGTGGTTTGAGCTGTTGCTGCCAACAGCCGAGCGTCTGGGAATGCCGATACCACTCGGCGGCACCTCCACCCACTTTCGCATTGACGCCCTGCGCAGTGTCGGCGCGTGGGACCCTTATAATGTTACCGAAGATGCCGATCTTGGCATTCGCCTCGCCGGCAAGGGATACAAATGCGGCATTCTTGACTCAACGACCTACGAAGAAGCCAACTGCCAGACCGGCAACTGGCTGCGGCAACGCTCGCGGTGGATCAAGGGATATGCACAAACATGGTTGGTGCATATGCGGCGCCCTGTGGAGCTGTATCGCACGCTGGGCGGTGTCGGGTTTCTTGGGTTCCACCTGCTGATTGGCGGATCTATAGCGTCGGCCCTTTTACACCCTCTTATCTGGCTCATTGCGCTTGCGGGATTGGTGGTAAGCGGATCAGCGCTTGCGTTGATGACTGCCCCCTATGTGCCCGCACTACTGGTGGCACTCAATGCAGCCCTTCTGGGCGGCGGATACATCGTCTCGGTGGCTGCAGGCATTTCCGCGGTGCGGCAGCGCCCGGAGAAAGGCCTGGTAGCCGATACATTCTCAATGCCGTTTTACTGGCCGTTGATTTCAGCCGGGGCCTATCTGGCGATGTGGCAACTCATCACCAATCCGTTTTACTGGGAAAAAACCCGCCACGCGATAAGCAAGGCCAGCCGCGCCCGGCTGGCGCAACTGGCCCGGCATTCGCGCAACAACGACTAGTACAGTCCCAGGTTTTGCAGTGTTGACGGGCCGGCGATGCCATCCGCCTTCATGCCCTTTGATGCCTGATAGCTATCCACAGCGGCCTCTAGTTCCCTGGTATATTTTCCGTCCACCGGACCACTCCAGAAACCTTCTTCGGCCAATGCCGTTTGAAGGCGCTCAACTTCCAGACCCTCGTCGCCAACTTCCAGGAGATAGCCGTCGCGCTTGCCTGATTGGGCCTGATACAGCCGCTGCTTGCTGCCTTTGAGAAATGCGCTGCGCTCTTGGGGGGCTGCCGCAACCGCCTGCATCTGCTCACGCTCAACACTCAACGCTTCCAGCTTGGCCGTCAGGCGGGCATCGCCGGTATCATCAGCCTGCACGGCCACTTTGGTTTCCAGATCAGCCAACATACCGTCTGCCCGTGCGTTGTCGCCTGCTTCATAGGCTGCAACAGCAAGCAGATGCGTGCGCTCAGCTTCAAACAAGGCTGCTTCAACTGTCACGTCGGAATCGCGTGCCTCTGCAACGGTCTGCGCATTGCTGCTTGCGGCAAGAGTGAGACCAACAACACGGCTCTGCTTTTCGCCGGTGCGTGCGTCAACGAAGGAAATCGTCAGTTCGCCAAGATCAAGTGTATCAGCCTGCGTCGCATCGACGTCGAGACGCAGCATGACCGTCTGGCTCTCGCCGGCAAACATATCGCCGACAGCAAGACCTTCCGCCCGTGCATCTTCCATCGACAGAACATTGATGTTTTTTACAGCATCTGAATGTTCCAGCCGCAGATCAATGTCACGGGCCGTGGTCCGCACCAGTGTCGAGAGCTCTTCTTCAAAGATGCGGGCAATCTGTGAGGGATGTTCCACGTAGTGATAGTTTCCGGCACCATTCTCGGCGATGGACTGCATGAGGTTCTCATCGTAGTCGAGGCCAAGGCCGATCGTTGAAATGCGCACGCCGTCGCGGCGCGCACCGCGCACAAGGCGGGCAATGTCGTATGCATCGGTAACACCCTGATTGGCCAGACCGTCAGATAGCAGGACGACGCGATTGAGGTCGCGCGCATCAAAATGTTCCAGCACTTCGTCCACGCCGCGCATCATGCCGCCGGTGAGGTTTGTGCTCCCGCGCGATGTGAGACTGTCAATACGGCGGTGTATTTCGCGTATGTTTTCAACAGGCGCCGACGGCCACAACACGTTGATGCGGTCGTCATATTCGACAATCGCAACCCGGTCGCGGGGGCCAAGGCTCTGCACCACCAGCTTTGCGGCGCGTTTGGCATACTCAAGCTTGCCCTTGTCTTCCATGGAACCTGAGCGATCAAGCACCAGTGCCAGATTGACGGGCGGGCGTTCTGCGATGCCGGGCCATGCCTCGCGCGGCGAATGCAGCGTAATCATCAGGTGCACTGTCGTGTCGGTGCCGTGTGGAATAACTGGCTGGTCGTAGCGAACGGTTGTATCCAGCGCGTCAACATCGGCTCTTGCGTGGCCTGCAAATGCGCCCACCGCCAAAACAATCGCGAATAGTGCTGCGGCCCAGCCACCTGTGCGGGCAAACCGACCATTGAAGGTAAGTGTATGCATTGTGTGTGTTCCTCCCCTGCCACGCCGGAAGCAGCGAGCAATGCCCGCGACCGTGCCAACGCTTTGTGGCCGGGCGCTGTACGGAATGTGGCGATAGGGAGGTAATTTGCGGGCGATGCCGAGGCTGCCCTACATGCGCTGGAGCGGGTGAAGAGAATCGAACTCTCGTCGTCAGCTTGGGAAGCTGCTGCTCTTCCATTGAGCTACACCCGCGGACTGCCCGCAACGCATGACGTGTGGGAGCCGGACGTTAGTCCAGGCAGGAGGCGGATGACAAGCGCGATCAGCCGAATAGCCAGATCAGCAGCCACGGCAGCACCAGTGCGGTGGCAATGCCGTTGACGCCCATCGCAACGCCGGAGAACGTGCCGCTTTCTTCGCTCTGCTGGAAGGCGCGGGCCGTGCCGATGCCGTGCGCCGCAGTTCCAAGCGCTACCCCCTGCGCCTGCGGATCCCTGATACCAAGCCGGTTAAGGAGCCATGGCCCGATCACAGCGCCGATGATGCCTGTGACAATCACGATGGCCGCGGCCAGCGATTGCAGGCCACCGGTACTGTGTGCAATGCCCATGGCAATGGGCGTGGTCACCGACTTTGGAGCCAAAGACAGCAGCGTGGGTATTTCAGCGCCCAATGCCCAGGCCGTGGCAAGAGCGGTTGCTACAGCCGTCAGCGACCCGGCGCTGATCGCCAGAAACAACGGCCCCGCAGCGCGACGCACCCCGGACCAGTTGCGAAACAAGGGTACGGCGAGAGCCACCGTCGCCGGGCCTAGTAAAAACAAAAGCCATTGCCCACCGTCCATGTAGGGGCCAATGCCTGTATCTGTCGCAAGCATGGACGCAATGACGAGCAGTGATGCAATCAATACCGGGTTGGCGAGCGGGTGGGCGTTGACCCGGCGGGCAAATATGAGCGCGGCCAGATATGCCAGCACCGTCGCACCGAGCCATAGAAGCGCGCTCACGATGCACGCTCCTGCCGTCTGCGCGCCCAGACAAATACCGCGCCAGCCACAACAAGGCCTGCAAGTGTGCTCACACTGATAGCCACCAGCAATGCGCCGCCGTCGCGCGCGAGCAAAGCCAGATGTGCCATGAGGCCGACGCCCGCAGGCACAAAAAACAGGTTGAGATGTCGCAGCAGCACGTCGGCAAGTGTGCCCAGCCCCTGCGGCACACTGCCTGCAAATGTCAGCGCCGCCAGCATCAGCACCAGCCCTGCCACCGCACCGGGCACCGGGATACCCAGGCCCTGCACCAAGGCGGTGCCGATGGTCTGCGCCGCCACAAGCGCCAGCGCGCCGCCCACCAGAGCCAACACAAACCGTGTCACCCCGCGCGCTCCTGCGACTTGAAATGCTTCGACAGTTTAAGGCCCTGTCGCTGGTAATTGGAGCCAAGCGACTGGCCATACAGTTCGCCAGGCCGGGAGGCCATGTGCTCATACACAAGACGACCGATGATCTGGCCGTGTTCCAGAATAAACGGCACTTCATGGCTGCGCACTTCGAGCACGGCGCGTGCGCCAGCGCCGTTTGCTTCTGCGGCTCCGAAGCCAGGGTCAAAGAAGCCTGCGTAATGTACGCGGAACTCACCTACCAGCGGGTCGTATGGCACCATTTCCGCGGCATAATCAGGGGGTATCTGCACAGCTTCGCGGCTGGCCAGAATATAAAACTCGTCCGGGTCCAGAATAATGCGTGCATCACCACGCACAGTGACAGGGTCCCAGAAATCAAGCGCATCATAGGCGTTGGTGCGGTCCACATCTATCAGGCCGGAATGCCGTTTGGCGCGGTAGCCGATGAGGCCGGTACCCGCTTCGCCGCGCAGATCAACGCTCAGCGTTATACCGCGCGCGTCATTCATCATCTCGTCGTCGCCGGAACCGCCACCCAGAACAAGACCTGTCTCTGCCTGAAGTGTCAGCATGTCAGCGGCGGATACCCCGACATTGCCACGCCGAAGCCGAAGCTGCGACAGTCGTGAGCCGGTGCGCACGAGGATGGAAAACGTCCGCGGGCTGATTTCAGCATAGAGCGTGCCGTGATAGCCCGGTGCAATCTGGTCAAACTCACGCGCGCCATCTGTAATGACGCGGGTAAACACATCCAGACGCCCGGTAGAACTCTTGGGGTTGGCGGCAGCTGCAAGGTCTTGGGGCAATGCAAGTTTCTCAAGCAGCGGCACAAGATAGACGCACCCGGTTTCAAGAACCGCCCCGTTGCGCAGATCAATCTCGTGCAGCTTCAGGCTTTCGAGCTTTGTGGCCACAGGCTGGCCGGGGCCGGGCAGAAAACTGGCGCGCACGCGATAGGCCGTTTCGCCAAGCCGCAGATCAATGCTGGCCGGCTGTATCTGATTTTCTGCGGGCGGGCTTTGCGCAAAGATAACGCCAGCGTCCCATAATCCGCGGATTTCGTCTGCCGGCAGAATGCCGGGGCGAGGACTAACGGTCGGGTCGGTTTGGGGGGCGGCACTCATCTGCGGTGTGCTTACTTCAGTTTGCTGTGGTGGTGGTCCTACCATAGCCCGATTCACGCTGCGACACGCCAGCTTGACCGGCGTTGGGATCAGGCGTATTTGTGCCGCCGTTCTGACGAAACACGCTATCGGGCGGTTTCACAGAAAACCGTGGTGATTTGAGCCGACCGGCTTGCGGCCACGTTAAACAACAGCGCTAAAAGGTCGGACGGGTGCGCCCCGGCCTTTTGTGTTCCTTCAGACTGGCAGATGCGCCAGCCGGGGAAACAGGCCGGGTTTTATTTTGGGCACCTGACGAGGGAGATGTCCGTATGGGCGATCAGAAACCACCAAGATCATCCGGCAAGGAGCGCGTACTGCGCGCCCAGACGCAGATGGTGCATGGTGGCACCCAGCGTTCAGAGTTTGGCGAAACGTCTGAAGCCATGTTTTTGACCTCAGGCTATGTCTATGACACCGCCGAACAGGCCGAAGCCCGCTTCAAGGGCGAAAATGATGGCTTTATCTATTCCCGCTTTTCAAACCCCACAGTGCGGATGTTTGAAGAGCGGATGATTGCGCTTGAAGGCGCTGAGGCGGCCCGCGCGACGGCAACGGGCATGGCCGCCGTAACAGCCTCGATGCTGTGCCAGCTCAATGCCGGGGACCATGTGGTGGCCGCACGGGCGCTGTTCGGCTCCTGCCGCTACATCGTGGAAGAGCTGCTGCCGCGCTTTGGCATTGAAAGCACGCTGGTGGACGGGTGTGATCTTGAACAGTGGCGCGCAGCGCGCCGGCCCAACACCAAAGTGTTCTTTCTCGAAACACCCACAAATCCCACTTTGGACATCATCGACCTGCGGGCAGTGGCCGACATAGCGCACGACGCCGGGGCACGGCTGGTGGTGGACAATGTGTTTGCCACCCCGGTCCTGCAAAAACCCTTGGAGTTTGGCGCAGATGTGGTGGTTTATTCAGCCACCAAACATATTGACGGTCAGGGCCGATGCCTGGGCGGCGTGGTTCTGGGGTCAGACCAGTTTGTGACTGACCATCTGGCAAACTTCTTGCGGCAGACCGGGCCAGCGTTGAGTCCGTTCAACGCATGGGTCATGCTTAAGAGCCTGGAGACGCTGGATTTGCGTGTGCGCCGCCACTGTGAAAACGCCATTCACGTTGCTGACTTTCTGGGTCAGCATGAGAAGATTTCGCGCGTGATTTATCCCGGCCGCGCAGACCACCCTCAGCATAATCTGGCAAATGCGCAGATGGACATGCCCGGCAACATGATTGCCTTTGAGGTGAACGGCGGCAAAGCGGCGGCGTTTTCCCTTGCTAACCATCTTGGCGTTATCAAGATCAGCAACAACCTTGGGGATGCTAAAAGCCTCATCACGCACCCCGCCACCACCACTCACCAGCGGTTAGCACCCGAAGCCCGTGCGGAACTTGGCATAACAGATGCCATGCTGCGGCTTTCGGTCGGCCTTGAAGATGCCGCAGACCTGACAGATGACATTGGCCTCGCGCTGGAGCATGTTGCCTGACCGCGCGGGTCACAAAGGTTTTATAAGGACGCCGGAACACTATGGCAGACCCGATATTCATGGATTTCGCCGAGGCGAACTGGGATGGCGACGTGATTGACGACGACTTCTTCTATGATGCGCTGACCCGCAACATTCGCGTGCGCGTGCGGCCCGTCTATCTGGATGACCAGTCAGAACCCTCTGAGGACCACTATGTGTGGGCCTACGAGGTGGAGATTGAAAACGAAGGCAGCGAAAGCGTGCAGCTTCGCGATCGCTATTGGCGGATCACGGATGCATTTGGCCGGGTGCAGGAAGTGCGCGGGGACGGCGTGGTGGGTGAACAGCCGGTCATTGAGCCGGGTGAGTGCTTTGAATATACCTCAGGCGCACCACTGCCGACGCCATCGGGCATCATGAGCGGGACCTACGGCATGGTGTCGGCCGGGGGCGACAGCTTTGAGGTCGTCATTCCGGCGTTCTCGCTGGACAGCCCGCACGACTACAAGCGCATCAACTAAAACACGCTGACGCTAACCAAATCAGCCATTTGCCCCTTACACTGCGGTAACGCAGATTGATTCACCGGCGAGCCCGGCAAGGGAGACAAGCCCCATGGGCGTGTTTGATGCGCGGCCAATTTTGCTGGTTGTGGGCATTCTGCTCATCACGCTGGGCATATCTATGGCGCTGCCTGCTCTTTATGATGCGGCAGTGTCCCACCCGGACTGGCGGGTGTTTCTGGCGTCGGCAATCGTCACAACTTTTTTTGGTGTCAGCCTTGCCCTGATGAACTGGGGCAGCGCCGGCACCATGACACTGAAGCAGGCGTTTGTGCTGGTGCCCGCCGTGTGGCTGGCGCTTGTTGCCTTCGGCGCGGTCCCGTTCTTGTTCTCCGAGCTTGAGCTGTCCTACACCGATGCTTTTTTTGAAAGCATGTCGGGGCTTACCACCACCGGCTCCACCGTGATTTCTGGACTGGATACGGCGCCGCCGGGGCTGTTGCTGTGGCGCTCACTGCTGCAATGGCTCGGCGGTATCGGGATTATTGTAATGGCGGTCAGCATTCTGCCCATCCTGCAGGTGGGCGGTATGCAGCTCTTCAAGGTGGAGGCATTTGACACGCCGGAAAAAGTGCTGCCGAGTGCCGCCGGCCTCGCCGGGTCCATCACGTTTGTTTATGTGGCCTTTACGGTGGCGACAGCGTTCGCGCTATGGATTGCCGGCATGAACTTCTTTGACGGCATCAACCATGCCATGACGACCATTGCGACCGGCGGGTATTCCACCCGCGATGCATCGGTTGGCTTTTACGACAATGCGGCCATTCATTACGTCATCATCTTCGGCATGATTGCGGGCAGTCTGCCGTTTGTTCTGTATATCCAGGCGTTTCGCGGCAAGGCAAAGCCGCTGCTGGCAGACACCCAGGTGCGGGTGTTTCTGGGTATTCTCTGTGTCGCGATTGTTGCCATGGTTATTTACCAGATCACGCGCGGGCTGGAAGGAACACTTGAAGCGCAGGTTCGGTACGCGGCCTTCAATGTTATTTCCATTATGACCGGCACAGGTTACGCCACCCAGAACTACAGCGCGTGGGGACCGTTCGCGATCGCATTATTCTTTATACTGATGTTTATCGGCGGATGCTCAGGTTCCACATCGTGTGGCCTCAAGATTTTCCGCGTGCAGGTTATTTTTGCGACATGCCTCAGCAATTTGCGGCAGATGATTTATCCGCACGGTATTTTTGTACCGCACTACAACCGCAACGCCATTCCGCAAAGCGTCTCAGCGTCAGTGATGAGTTTCTTTTTTCTCTACATCGCCTGTTTTGGCGGGTTGGCGTTGCTGCTCACGTTCACAGGGCTTGAACCGCTCACAGCACTTTCGTCCGCAGCCACCTCGATTGCCAATGTTGGTCCAGGGCTTGGACCTGAAGTTGGTCCGTCCGCCAACTTTGCCGGTATTCCCGATACGGCCAAATGGCTGATGGCCATCGGCATGTTGATCGGTCGATTGGAGCTGTTCACGGTGCTGATCCTGTTTTCGCGCATCTTTTGGCGATCTTAGGGTTCAAAAATCCCACTTTTTGCCTGCACCCGGCGCTGGTTTCGCCTAGTCTTTTCCCCAAGCTACCAATAGCGGGCCACCAAAAGAGCCCGCTGGTTTGAAAAGTTTCACTTTGGGGAGGATGTCCGATGGACAGCTTTGTGACCGGCGCGACCGGATTTATTGGCCGGCATCTGCTGGAAAACCTGCTTGCCCGCAACGGCAAGATTTATGTGCTGGTGCGGTCAGGCTCCAAGGGCAAACTGAAAGCGCTGCTGGACGACCTGGGCGGCGACGCCGAGAAGCGGATTATTCCTGTGACCGGCGACCTGGCCAAAGCGCGCCTTGGTGTATCGCCCAAGCAGATTTCCACTCTTAAAGGCAAGATCGGCAACGTTTTTCATCTGGCCGCGATTTATGACATCGCCAACGAAGACGCCGCCACACAGCTGACCGCCAACGTTGAAGGCACACGCAATGCGGTCACCTTTGCTGAAGCGGTCAACGCGAAGTGCTTCCACCACACAAGCTCCATTGCCGCCGCCGGGCTGTTCAACGGCTACTGGCGTGAGGACATGTTTGAGGAATGGGAGCCCAACGAGCACCCCTACTTCCGCACCAAGCACGACAGCGAAAAGGTCGTGCGCGAGGAATGCACCCTGCCGTGGCGTATCTACCGCCCCGGCATCGTGGTGGGACACAGCAAAACCGGCTTCATCGACAAGATCGACGGGCCGTATTTCTTTTTCAAGATGCTGCAACGTCTTCGCAACTCGGTGCCGCGCTGGCTGTCGCTGGTGGGTATTGAAGGCGGCAACATGAACATTGTGCCGGTGGACTATGTGGCCAACGCCATGGACCACATCGCCCACAAGACGGGCCTCAACGGCAAAACCTTTCACCTGACCAACCCCGACGCGATGCGCATTGGTGAAGTGCTCAACACATTTGCGCGCGCCGGCCACGGGCCTGAGTTCGCCATGCGCATTGACGCGGGCCTGTTCAACTTCATTCCCAAGGCTGTGCGCGACGGCGTGAAAAATCTTCCGCCCGTTCGCACCATCACAGACGGCGTGCTGGCAGATTTTGGCATCCCCCGCGCCACCATGAAGTTCATCAACTATCCCACCAAGTTCGATAACCGCGACGCCGCCTCCGCGCTCAAGGGCTCAGGCATTGCCTGCCCGCCACTGGAGAGCTACGCAGCCGTGCTGTGGGACTACTGGGAACGCAACCTTGACCCCGCCCTGTTCCAGGACCGCACATTGTCGGGTGCCGTCAAAGGCAAGGTGGTCATAGTCACCGGTGCCACATCCGGTATTGGCCTTGCAGTCGCTGAAAAACTTGTGGCGTCAGGTGCCATTACCGTCATCGCCGCACGTACAGCGGAGACCCTGGCCGAGACGAAGATTCACCTCAAAAAGAAGGGCAAGGGCGAGGTTCATACCTATACCCTTGATGCTGCGGAAATCGAGGACTGCGACAAGTTCGTGAAGCGCGTAATTGATGATCTGGGGCGCGCGGACATTCTGGTCAACAATGCGGGCCGCTCTATCCGGCGGTCTGTGTCACTGTCCTATGACCGCTTCCACGATTTTGAGCGTACCATGCAGCTCAATTATTTCGGCGCTCTGCGCCTCATCATGGGCTTCCTGCCGCACATGGTTGAGCAGAATGGCGGGCAGATCATCAATGTGCTGTCCATCGGTGTGCAGGCCAACCAGCCACGTTTCTCGGCGTATGTAGCGTCAAAGGCGGCGCTGGGGGCTTTTTCCTCGTGTGCGCAACCGGAGTTTCAGCATAACAACATTTACTTCACGAATGTGTATATGCCGTTGGTCCGTACACCAATGATTGCACCCACCAAAATGTATGACCATGTGCCCACGCTGGCACCGGAAGAAGCAGCCAACCTCATTTGCCGGGCAATCGTTGAAAAGCCGACCAGTGTAAGCACGCGCCTTGGCACGTTTGCACAGGTGTTGTGGGCGCTCGCGCCCAAGGCGATGAACACGATCTTCAACACCACCTATCGGCTGTTCCCCGATTCAGACGCCGCGCGGGGTGCAAAGAAGGATGGTGCCCAACCACAGCAGAAGGTGAGCAACGAAGCCGTTGCGCTGGCCATGTTGACCCGCGGCATTCACTGGTAGAAACCGGAACCCGGTCGAGCTATTCGCCCGGTCCCCCCAGCTTTATGCCGGCCGGGCTACTCGCCCGGCCGGGGTATCCGCCTGACCTTGTCATCGTCGGGCAACGCTTCATACGCCTCAAGGTCAATATCAACCGTGCGGGAGGAACGCTTGCGTCCAAACAGGGCGCGGGCGTCTTCCTGTATGCCGAGCACGGCGGGCACCACCAGCAACACGAGGAACGTGGCTGTTGCCAGTCCCCAGGCAAGGGTAATGGCCATGGGCAGCAGGAACTGCGCCTGCAGGCTGGTTTCAAACAGCAGCGGCAAAAGACCACCCACAGTGGTGAGCGAAGTCAGCAGCACAGCGCGCAGACGATCCTGCACACCGCCGATCACGGCATCGCGCACGCTTTCACCGTCATCCAGCCGATTATCGATCTGGTCCACGAGAATGATCGAGTCGTTGACCAGAATACCGGACAGGCCAAGCAGCGCGACGAAACTCAGCAGCGTCAGGTCGAAGCCCATGACCAGATGGCCAAGGACGGCACCGATCAGGCCGAAAGGAATGATGGTCATCACCACAATAGGCCGGGCATAGCTGGCAAACACCCAGGCCAGAATGATGTAGATCGAAACAAGCGCAATCTGCGCACCAAGCCCCAGATCATTGAATGCTTCCGCCTGCTCCTCGGCACGGCCGGCAAAATCGAAGTCCAGATTATATTTCGCGGCGATTTCCGGCAGTCCGGTTGTACGCAAACTTTGCACCACGGCGTTTGATCGCGTGGCATTTGTGTCAACTTCCGCGGTTATCGAGACAAACCGGGTACCATCTTCGCGGCGCAATCGGGAGAAACCGGATTGTTCCGTAATCGTCACAACTTCCGTAAGCGGCACCTCAAGGCCCGCAGGCGTACGAAGGAACAAATCTTCCAGTGCGCGCGACTGTTCGCGCTCCGGCAACTGAACACGAACCGTCACTTCCTCGTCATTGCGGGCAAACCGTTTGGAGATTGCACCCTCAAAGGCGTTGCGCACCTGACGGCCCACACTCTCGGTTGTGAACCCAAGGGCCGCACCACGCGGACTGACCCCCAGGATAAGTTCCTGTTTGCCATATGGAAGGTCGTCGTCCACATCCGAAACGCCTTCAAAAGCCGCGAGCAGATCGCGCACCTCAAGGGCAGCAGCCTTAAGCTCACGCGGGCTGCCACCTGTGAGGCGAATATCAAGATCGCGCCCCGGAGGTCCACCCTGTTGTTCGGTTATGGTGACGCTTTCCATGCCCGGAATAGGAGGCAGTTCAGCGCGCCACGCAGAAATCACATCACGGGTCCGCACCGTGCGCCGCTCCGATGCCACCAGCTCCACCTGCAGATTGCCGCGGTTATCGCCGTTGGTAACGCTGAATGACCCGCCGGTCTGGCCCACCGTGCCATATGAAATCTGAACCAGCGAGCCTGCTTCACCGGTGAGGTTTTGTTCAGCACGCCGCAGCGCTTCATCAACAATGCCAAGCGCACGCGCTGTTTCCTCACGCGGCGTGCCAGGGGCAAACACCACAGACGCATTGACGGTTTCACCTTCAGGTGACGGGAAGAACTGAAACCCCACCCTGCCGGATGCCATCAGGCCAATGCACAGAATAAGCGCTGCGAGGGCGATCGAAACCGTTGTGTAGCGCTGATCAAAACTGGCGGTGACAATGCGCTTGAACACACCGTCGCGAAACCGCGCAAAATGGCCGTTGAACCAGGTATGAAACCGGCTTTGCTCCATGCCGCCTTCAAGCGCATGTCGCATGTGGCCGGGCAATACCAAAAAGCACTCAACAAGGCTGGCGACCATCACCGCCATCACCACCAACGGCATGGCCGAGAGCATCTGGCCGATGACATCGCCGATCAGCAAAATCGGCGCGAAGGCCGCAACCGTTGTGAGAATGGCCGCGAGAACCGGCCCAAACATCCGCTTGGCCCCCAGATAGGCCGCCACAGACGGCGGATGACCGCGCTCGCGCAGGGTGGTGGCGTGCTCACCCACCACAATCGCGTCATCCACAATGATGCCGATGGTCATGATGAGCGCAAACAAAGAGATCATGTTGATGGACTGGTCCGTCACCGCCATCACGCCGAGCGTTGCCATCATGGCCACGGGAATGCCGACTGATACCCAAAACGCAATGCGCGCGTTGAGGAAAATAAACAGGATGACCAGCACCAGCGCGAGGCCGCCAAGGCCGTTTTTGACCAACAGCATGACGCGCTCGACCACAAGATCAGCCTGCACGTCAAACAGCTCTACGTTGAGGGTCGGCGGCAGCGTTGGCCGCAACCCGGCCAGCGCCTTTTCAACCTTGTCCTGAACCTCAAGCGTATCCGCCGTGGTGGCACGCTGGATATCAAGTTTGATTGCCATCTGCCCGGCGCGCAGCCCCGTCGGCTGGGTCTCGTCAAAACCTTCGCGGATCTGTGCGACGTCACGCAGCAGTACTTTTTCGCCGCCCGCCAGCGACTTGATCTCGATAGTGCCCAGGCTCTCCGGGTCGGTCGCAAGCCCGATAGAGCGGAGCTGTTTTTCCTGCGCACCTTCCAGAGTGCCCGACGGCAAGTCCTGGCTCACCTGACGGATGCGGCTGGCGACATCACCGACCGACAAATCAAGACGACGCAGATCAGCTTCCGATACTTCAACAATCAGCTCAGGGTCACGTACGCCCTGCATCACCACCCGGTCCACGCCGGCACTCAGCAGCACATCGCGAATGTCTTTCGCATAGGCGCGCAGCGATGCTTCCGTGAACGGACCTGAGATGGCCAGTGCGGCAACGGATTCATACAGGATCGCACGGCTGATGACCGGGCGCTCACTATCTTGCGGAAGCGTGGTGACAGATGCCACTGCCTGTTCAATGTCGGACAGTGCTTTTTGCATGTCAGCAGAGGGCGAGAACTCGATGACAATCTGCGCAACACTTTCGCGCGCGTAGCTTTCAACGCTGTCGACGCCATCCAGGAAGCGAACTTCCGGCTCTATGGCCTCCACGATATTGCCTTCCACATCTTCCGCACTGGCACCCGGCCATGCGACGGTGACAGAAATGAAGGGAATGTCCGTGTTTGGAAAGAACTGTGTATTGAGCCGGGCAAGAGCAAACAGA
Source organism: Pyruvatibacter sp. (assembly GCF_040219635.1). Taxonomy (NCBI): domain Bacteria; kingdom Pseudomonadati; phylum Pseudomonadota; class Alphaproteobacteria; order Hyphomicrobiales; family Parvibaculaceae; genus Pyruvatibacter; species Pyruvatibacter sp. The sequence goes on along the minus strand of NZ_JAVJSC010000003.1, from coordinate 979,986 downwards.
CCCGCGACAACCAAAAGCCCCATCAGCAGGTTCGCAGCGTTGCGATGAACAACGAAGAACCCAAGAATACCGCGCGGCCGGTGTTCGGGCGAAATGTGAGACGGGTAATCCGCGTCAGGCGTCGTGTTTTTGCGAGGATCGCGTGCCATCGGATCTAGCGCTCCTCAACCCGCACACCGGGGCCAGCCTCAGCAAAGCGTGTAACGAGCACGCGCTCGTCGGCTGCAAGGTTGCCGCTGACCAGAATGCCATCAGGCGTGCGGGCGGCAACCTCAACGTTGCGGGCCTCCAGACGTCCGTCCGCAATGACATAGACCGTGCCCTGCTCGTAGAGCGCTGTTTCGGGCAACGGTATCACCTGCGTATAGCGGGTGTCAGGCAGACGCACTTCAACGAAGGCACCAGGCCGCAGGGGTGTGTCAGTGCCGGTTGTCTCCAGCCTTGCAAAAGCTTCAACGCCACCTGAGGCGGCCGATATCTCAGCCCCGACACGCTCGATCACTGCATCATACTCGACCGCGCGGTTGCCAACGCGCCAGATGACGCGGGCCTCACGCCCGGTCACAGACCCTTCCGCCGCGATGATCCGGCCATACTGCGCGTCTGACAGGGTAAAGCGGACTTCCAGCCGGTCCGCGTCGGTCAGATCGGCAATCTTGCCGTTGAGCGTCACACGCTGGCCCTGCTCTGCCGCAACGCCACCAACAAAGCCGGTGAAGGGTGCCACGATGCGTGTGTTTGACAGATCCCGCTCAGCGCGGCGCAGACCAACTTCAAGGCGCTGGATGGTTGCCTGCTGCTGCTCGACACGCGATTGCTCAACGACAACATTGCTCTCGCGCTGATCTACCGCTGCTTCCTGCTGGGAGACGGCAAGCCGACGATCATCGACAGTTTTCTGGGAAATGTTGCCGCCCTTGGCAAGGCGCACGGCGCGGTTGAGGTCGCGCTGGCGGATCACCAGTTGATCGCGGGCACTTTCAAGTGCCTGCGCCTCAAGCACGGCGCGGGCGCGGATTTCTGACAGGCGTGCCTTGCCCTCCCCAAGCTGGGCGCTGGCTTCATCACGGGCGGCTTCATAGTCGAACGGGTCAATCGTCACCAGCAAATCATCTTCCTTGATGATGCCGCCTTCGCGAAAGTTTACGCCGGTTTCAAGTATTTCGCCGGTGACCAGCGCACGCAGCTCCACCTTGCGACCGGGCACGACTTCACCGAACACCTGCAGTTCGGGCTGCACGTCAGCAAACGCAACACTGGCGGCCTGCACTGTCCATACACGCTCCTGGGGTGGCTCGGGCACAAGCTGGGGACGGGTCAACATCAACACTGCGACAAGGCCAGCGGCACCGGCGATAATCAACACAGGCAGAAATCGGCGCCATAGCGGACGCCGAGGTTCTTCACCTGGCAGCAACGGGGTGTGCGCTTTGTTGAAAAAGCGACCCGGCTTTTCTTCGTCCTCGTAGCGATCCAACATCAAGGGCCTTTCAGGGCGTTAAGGGCGGTCGTCTCATCTGCTGGGTTTGAAGGGAATGAATGAATGCACTACGCAGCCTGAACAGGTGCTGACAGTTCTTTGTTGCACGTTAAATGATATACGACCCTGTTATGCGGTCTGGATTGCTCTGTAGCAAACGACCAGCTTGCGGGATTCCGTCGCAACAACGCGCAAAATCCCGGATATTCAACGGTTTTCACTCTTACGGACACTCATTTGATGGCTGAAACCCCGCCCCTTAAAAGCGCAGATCTGTTAGCCGCGCTGGTTGCTTTCGACACCACAAGTCATTTGAGCAACCTCGCGCTGATTGACTATGTGACCGGGCTGATGGACGCCTACGGTATGCGCTACCAGGTGCTGCCCAATGAGACCGGCACCAAGGCCAACCTATATGGCACCATCGGCGGCGATGGGCCGGGGGGCATTGTGCTGTCGGGCCATACGGATGTTGTGCCGGTGGCCGATCAGGACTGGACCACGGACCCGTTCACGCTGGATGAGCGCGACGGGCGCTACTACGGGCGCGGCACCTGCGACATGAAAGGCTTTGTTGCCTGTGCACTGGCCCAGCTTCCCCGGCTCAGCGCGGCGCGGCTGACCCGACCTGTGCATTTTGCGTTTTCCTATGACGAGGAAATCGGGTGTTTGGGGGTACGCCCGATGATTGACCATCTGGCGCAGCATCTGCCCCGGCCTGACCTTGTGATTGTCGGCGAACCTACTGACATGGCGGTGGTGGACGCACATAAGGCCATTCGCTCGTTTCGGGTTGAGGTGACAGGCCTTGAATACCACTCAAGCCAGACCGACAAAGGCGTGAATGCCATTGTGGCCGCAGCAAAGATGATTTCGTTTCTGGATGGGATCGCCGAAGAAATGCGCCGACGCGGCGATGCGACGGGGCGCTTCTCGCCGCCCTACTCCAGCCTCTCCGTAGGTCGCATCACCGGCGGCACCGCAACAAACATCGTGCCGCGCCATTGCTGGTTTACATTTGAGCACCGCACACTGCCGGACCAGGACGAAGACGAAATATCTGCGCGGCTGATGGAGTATGTACGGACCGACATTCTTCCACCGATGCGGGACGTTCATCCCGGTGCGGATGTTTCAATCCGCACGCTGGCGCAGGCACCCGGCCTCAGGGCCACAGGCGATGCGTCACCGCTGGAAGCCGCCGTGATGATGCTTGCAGGCACCAACGAAAGGCAGGCGGTGTCCTACGCAACGGAAGCCGGGCTGTTTCAGGATGTGGGCATCCCCACACTGGTGTGCGGACCGGGGAGCATTCTGCAGGCGCACAAGCCGGACGAATGGCTGGCGCAATCACAACTTGAGGCGTGCGACGCCTTTTTGAGTCGTCTGGTGGATCACATCAGCGCTTGAGGACAAAACCAAGCTCTGCGCGCAGACCATTTTCCAGCGCCTGATCGAGCGATGCTGCAAGTTCTTCCATCAGTGCAAAATAAATCACGTCCCGATCGTTGAGACTGGCGCTCTCAAGAATGTTGCGCACGCCCCTGACCTGCACACTTATGCCGCCGATGCGGCCTACCTTGGGGTCAATCAATTCCACATCCACCGCGCAGACGGCTTCTATGCGCGTATCTGTTTCATCCTGAAAGATGCCACCCACACCTTCGGCAACTTTCAGGTTTGTCCGTGTGACTGCCCCATCACGCAGGATAACGCGCAAAATGCTGCCATCACGTGCGCCGGGACCGCCAGGTTCAGCACGCAAACGATCCCGGGTCCAGGCACGAATGATGTCAGGCGGACTATTGATGTTGCGGTGCCCAATATGCGGCAGCGTGCCGGGTTGCCGCCAGGTCTCCACCAGTTCTACCCGCGCCACATCCACAACAAGGGGCTGCATGTGCTTGTAGGTAATGGTGGCGGTGACAGGCCCTGATGGCGGCGACGGAGCACCCGCGCACCCCGCCAAACCAAATGCAAGAGTAACGGCAAAAAGAAATGCCCCGAGCAGCGCTCTGGTGCCGGCTTTCATGGGCGCATACTCCTTTGCACGTGGTTTGCGTGGGGGACTATTTCTCAGCGAACTCCGCCGGATCAAAATCATAGGTGGTGCTGCAAAATTCGCAACGTACCTCGATGCGTCCCTCGTCCGTACGCATGTCCGCCATTTCAGTTGGCCCGAAACTTCTCAGAACACCGGCGATGTAGTCCTGCGAGCAGCGGCACGAGAATGACAGATCGTGCGGCGCAAAAGCACGCACCCCGTCTTCGTGATAGAGCCGGTACAGCAACTGCTCGGATGTCAGCGTCGGGTCAACAAGCTCGTGGTCTTCGACCGTCGCCATCAGCACCTGCGCGCGGTTCCAGTTTTCGTCTTCGGCCTCATCAGCCGTGCCGGATGAACCAGCAGGTGCGTCACCGGGATCAAGATCACGGACATAGCCGCCGTCAGCGGGCATGTGCTGGATCATGATGCCCCCGGCGCGCCAGCCACCATCCGCCGCACCATCTGCATTGCGCTCAAGACTCTGCGCCACAACCAGCTTTATCAGCGTTGGCAGTTGCTCGGAGCGCAGAAAATAGTCTTCGCCACATGCAGCAATGGATGCGCCTTCCAGCGGCACAACACCCTGATAGCTGTTGCGGCCGGGGCCCTGGTCAACGGTCAATGCCATACTGCCTTTGCCCATAAGCTCTGCCAGTGTCGGCTTGGTTGATCCGGTGAGCGCAGCAACACGTTGGGCATCAAAGTGGGCATAGCCGCGCAGCCCCCCCTCGTGGGTCATGTCGGCGATCAGAAAGTCCACCGGCCCATCGCTTGAGGTTTGCACGGTAAACCGGCCTTCAAGCTTGAGTGCTGTCCCCAGCATGGCCGCCAGCATCAAAGATTCACCCAGAAGCTGCGAGACCGGCAACGGATAGTCATGGCGGTTGAGTATGTCGCTGATGGCGGGGCCAAGCCGCGCCAGACGCCCGCGCACGCTCATGCCTTCAATGGCAAACGGCAGCACCATGTCGTCAGTGCGCTCACCGGCAACAGAACGTTGGGGAAAAGCGGTCAATCGAGGCACCAGGTCAGAATACCCTTCTGGGCGTGGAGGCGGTTTTCGGCTTCATCAAACACAACCGACTGCGGACCGTCCATAACGTCAGCCGTCACCTCCTCACCACGATGGGCAGGCAGGCAATGCATGAAGATAGCGCCCTTGTCAGCGGTGGCCATGAGCGTGCTGTCCACGCGGTAGGGGGCCAGCAGGTTGTGGCGCCTTTCGGTTTCTTCGTCGCCCATGGAGACCCAGGTATCTGTCACCACAGCATCCGCGCCAGCCGTTGCTTCATGGGCATCGTTGGTAAGGCGCACGCGGCCACCCCGGGCGATGGCGGCTTCAATGCACTTTGCGGGTGGGGCCAGCTCCGGCGGGCAGGCAAGCAACAGTTCAAAATCAAAGCAGGGCGCTGCCTCGATCCATGAGCGCGCCATGTTATTGCCATCCCCAACCCACGCCACGCGCTTGCCTGCTATCGGTCCGCGATGTTCTTCAAACGTCATCACATCAGCCATCACCTGACAGGGATGTCCCACGTCGGACAACCCGTTGATAACAGGCACAGAGGCGTGTTCGGCAAGCTCACGCAGTTTGGCATGATCGTCCGTGCGCAGCATGATGATGTCGACGTAACGCGACAGCACGCGGGCGGTATCAGCCACCGTCTCGCCGCGGCCAATCTGCATGTCGCTGCCATTGAGAAAAATGCTTTCGCCACCCAACTGCTTCATACCGACATCAAACGACACGCGGGTGCGCGTGGAAGGCTGCTCGAAGATGAGCGCCAGCAGGTGGCCTGCCAACGGCTTGTCAGCATCCGGCTTGCCGCGAGGCCAGCCGGCACGTGCTTTTTTCATGGCACGCGCACGATCAAGCATGTCGCGCAGATCAGCATTGGCGATGGCGCTGAGATCAACAAAATGCTTGCGGGCGCTCATCATGCTTCTTTCTTGTCGGCAAGCTGAGCAGCGATGTCGGCACACACCGCTTCAATGCGCGATACAGCGTCGGCAGCTTCGTCTTCCGTAATGATCAACGGGGGCAACAGCCGAACCACGTTGTCACCGGCGGCAACGGTCAGCAGGCCTTTGCCCATCAGTGCTTTTTGAATGTCGGTATTGGGCACAATGCATTTGAGGCCAAGCATCAGCCCGCGCCCGCGCACGCTTTCAATCACGCCGGGGTACTCGTCGGCAATCATCGTCAGGCCCTGCGATAGCCGGCCCGAGACCCGCCGCACATTTTCCAGAAATGAAGGCTGGCTTACCTCATCGAGCACAGCCTTGCCGACCGCCATGGCAAGCGGGTTGCCCCCAAATGTTGAGCCATGCGTGCCCGGTGTCATGCCTTTGGCCGCTTCGGCGGTGGCCAGACACGCACCAACGGGAAAACCGCCGCCCAGGCCTTTGGCGGTAGCCAGAATATCCGGCTCAATCCCAAGGTCCTGGTAAGCATACAGATGTCCGGTACGGCCCACACCGCTTTGCACTTCGTCGAAAATCAGCAGCAAGCCATGCTCATCAGCGAGAGCGCGCAACTGGCGGATAAACTCTTTTGAGGCTTCGCGAATGCCGCCTTCGCCCTGCACCGGCTCAATCAGGAAACCTGCTGTTGCATCCGTGAGGGCGGCTTTGACGGCCGCAATGTCATTGAGGGCCACCTGAACAAAGCCGGGCGTCGCAGGGCCAAACCCATCAAGATATTTTTGCTGGCCGCCCGCAGCAATGGTCGCCAGCGTCCGCCCGTGGAACGCGCCTTCAAACGTTATGAGTTCAAACCGCTCAGGATGGCCGGACGCTGCATGATACTTGCGCGCCATCTTGATGGAGGCTTCCAGCGCTTCTGCACCTGAATTGGCGAAGAACACCGTGTCGGCAAAGGTGAGGTCAATGAGCTTTTGGGCGAGCGCCTTTTGCCCCTCAACTTCATACAGGTTGGAGACATGCCACACTTTGTGGGCCTGCTCGGTGAGTGCGGCAATGAGTTTGGGGTGAGCATGGCCCAGAGCGTTGACCGCCACCCCGGCACCAAAATCCAGATACCGCTCGCCGGTGGGCGTTATCAGCCATGCCCCTTCGCCACGCTCAAACGAAATATCGGCGCGGGCATAGGTCGGCAGCACCGGGGTGATGGGTGAACTGCTGGCAGACGGGCTGCTGGCGACGGGTGTGGCCACGGGGTCGTGCTCCAAAAAACAAATACGGCCCCGCCGGGTATTGGGGGCCGATGGTGCGAAGTGTCAGATAACGCTTTACAGGGCTGAAAACAAAAAATGCCGCCAGCGGATGGCGGCTTGCCCTGAAAATAGCTGCGGATTCAATCGCGTACATAACGCGATGTCAATATGCGACGAGCCTGCACGATCGCCACTACGCCTTGAGGCGGAAGCCCTTCTTGAACACCCAGTGGCAGATGCCCCACAGGATGATGTTCAGTACGGTCAAAACGATCACACCTGTGAGGATCGAGCCGTCTGCATGGCCGGTGAAGCCGTAGCGAAAGCCGTCGATCATATAAAAAAACGGGTTGTAGCTGCTCACCACGCGGGCAATCTCCGGCAGGCGCTCAACCGAATAAAACGTGCCTGACAGGAACGCGAGCGGCGTGATGACAAAGTTGGTAACCGCCTGCATGTGGTCAAACTTTTCAGCCCAGACCCCTGCCAGAACGCCCATCAGCGCCAGCGCCAGCGAGGCCGCCAGCACAAAGAAAACAATCGCCCACAAATGCACGATGGCCATCGGTGCAAAAAACGAAATGACGATGGCAGACGCCACCGCCACAACCACGCCGCGCGTCATACCACCAAGGGCAAAGGCTGCATTGAGTTCGCCCGGTGACAGGGGCGGCATCAAAAAATCCACCACATTGCCCTGCACTTTAGAGACCAGTAGCGAGGAAGATGTATTGGCAAAGGCGTTTTGAATGACCGTCATCATGATGAGGCCCGGCCCCAGAA